>JAGREB010000135.1 GCA_020446775.1 Paracoccaceae bacterium | reverse complement strand
CCTTGGGGCTCACGCAGATCCAGTCCAGCCCGTTCGGCGGCAGGATCGTGCCGTTGGTCTCTACGCCCACTTCCAGTCCGGCACGGTGGAAAGCTTCGATCAGGGGGGCATCCAGTTGCAGCAACGGTTCCCCCCCGGTGCACAGTACGTAGGCTTGCCCGCCGGCGGTATCCGGCCAGCAGGATCGTACTTCCTGCGCCAGTGCCCCGGCGGAATAGCGGCCTCCCCGCACGCCATCCGTACCTACAAAATCGGTGTCACAAAATTGACAGACGGCTTTGTGGCGGTCTTCTTCCCGTCCGCTCCACAGGTTGCAGCCCGTAAACCGGCAGAAAACGGCCGGCCGGCCGGTGTGGGCTCCCTCGCCCTGAAGCGTGTAGTAGATCTCTTTTACTTTGTACATTAGTCGTAAGTCTGTTAGTCGTAAGTCGTAAGTCGTAAGGCTTTATTACGGGTACTTACGACTTACGACTTATAACTTACGACTTATAACTTACGACTGAAAATTAACCAAACAACCCACCGAGCCCGGGGGGCAGCATATCCTGGATCAATTTCTGGGACTCCTCCGATTCTTTTGCGGCAGCCAGCTCAAGGGCGCGGTTGACGGCTACCAGAATGAGGTCCTCCAATTCTTCGGGGTCTTCCGGGTGGATGGCTTCCGGATCGATTGAGATATTGAGCAATTGGCGGGCAGCGGTAGCGGTTACCTTCACGGCGCCGTCGCCGGATTCGGCTTCAACGGTGATGGCGGACAATTTTTCCTTGATCGCCTTTTGTTTTTCTTCCATTTGGCCAAAAAGATCGCCGAACATGGGATGCGTATTTAATTGAATGATCGAATTTAAGGAATCAGGGTCGGCGCCCTGAACGAAGGGCAAAATTAGGGGAATTTTACGAGTCGCAATCCATAAAAATATTTTCAATGGGCAGGAGGTTGTACAATTCGAGTACCTCGTCGGCGCTCAACGCCCGGTCGTAAACCCGGAGCTCGTCCAGAACGCCTTTGAACCGGGTGGCCCGGCCCTCGCGCACGCAGGGGCTGTTACCGAAGGAAAAAAACGCTTCATTGGTCAGGTCGACTCCGCTGCAGCGGTATCCCTCGTTTTGCAGTTGGCCGTTGATATAGGTCATCGCCTTGAAGCCTTCGCGCACCAGGACATAGTGCACCCATCCGCCTTTATCCTGGAGATCAGGAGACAATTCGGGGTAGTATTTTTCAGGGGTTTCGTGGACGAGCGTTTCCACCCGGGCGTCCCTGGAATTGAACAGGATGTCCAGCATATTGTACTCGTCGCAGTCTTCCCGTTTGGAGATCATGCTCTGCGGAAACAGGGAATAACCCTCGGGTTTGAAATAAAAGCTGATCGTGAAATTGGATTCCGTGAAATACTGATTGACAGGCCCGGGGAACCGGAGATAGGCTTCTCGTCCGTCGAAGAGCAGGCCCTTGCGTTCTACCCCGCACCAGCAGCCCACGTTGCCGATCATTTCGCCGTGGCTGCCCAGGCCGCTCTCATCCCTGGCATCGCAGTGGTTGAAGGTGTAATGGGCGACCAGGCCTTCGTCCAGATTGTCATATGGAGCGGGGGCGCCGGAAATGAACAGCAACCAGGCGGCAAACATCAAAACGGCTGTGGTAGAAAAACGCATAGACTCATTTTTGGGGTAAAATACAAAAAAAATGCCTGAAGGATGCTTCCAAGGCGTTCATTTTCAGCCGGCTTGCTGCGGGTCAGCGCTGTATTTCCTGCAAATCCTGGTAGGTCAGTTTGTAATTTTCGGAAAACTCTTCCAGGGTCGGCTTAAAGAACCAGAACCCCAGTATGCCCGCGGCAAAACACAGGATCCAGAACAGATTGGCATCCAATAAGGTGAGCACTACCATGAACAGGTTGCACCCTTCAATAAGGGCAGACCGCATGATGACGGATTTGCGGAAATGCGACACTTTTTCCGGCAAAGGGGCGTTTTCAGGCGCATTTTTCATGTTCATCTGGTTAACGGTCCGGGCGCCCATCAATCCCGCCAGCACCACGACCGGGCCGATAACCCCGGGAAAGCTCCCGGACGGCCAGCTCAAAGCGGCATCCGTGTTGGATTTGGTCATGAAAACCACCACCAGGGCAAAGATGATCTGTCCGGCCAGCAAGGCCCAGTATAGGAGAATGGTTTGTTTGAATTCGTTTTTCATTAAAAAATTGATTCGATTATTCAATTAATCCGAATGATTCGATTTTGCCGATTGAATCGAATCATTCGGGACATTCTTACAATCGACGCAATCAAATAATTTTAATTGATTCCATGCATCATGCGTTTCAGCGGTTTGTTCAACAGGATCAGCAGGATGCCCGCGCTGAAGGTGATGCCGACAAAAATGGTGAAAAAGCCCGACATGGAGCTGTTCTGAGAAACCTGGTCCATATAACTGCCGACGATCCCGGACAAGGTATTGGCGACAAAATTGGCCAGGTGCCATACCCCGAACATCAGGGCCATCAGCCGCTTGGGCGACAGCTTGTTGACAAAAGCCAGGCCGACCGGAGACAGGCAGAGCTCACCCATGGTCTGCAACAAATAGAACAGAACGATCCAGAGCATGCTGACCGAAGCGGCCGTCGCGCCCTTGGGAATGCCCGAAGAGGCGATCACCAGTCCGACAAAACCCAGCCCCAGGAGCAACAACCCGGCGCCGAATTTGATAGGCCCTGAAGGGTTCTTGTTGATCTTGCTCATCCATACCCAGAAAGCGGAAAACAAAGGCCCCAGCGTAATGATAAAGAAGCCGTTGAGGCTGCCGAACCAGGAAGCCGGCACTTCGGCCGAGGTGTTTTCGAAATTCTCCACATTGATCTTGATCACGATCAGCCAGATCAGCGCAAAGCTCAGGGCTGTAAACAGGATGGTCAGCGGGTATTTTCGCCCGATCTTGATCCCGAGCTGGGTAATGGCCCAGGTCAGAATGACCATCGGGAGGAAGGTCAGCGCCAGGCTCACATACCGGAATGCATTGACGGAGGCAGGCGTAGCCAGCACCCTTTGGGTAAAATCACGGGCAAAAATGGTGAGGCTGCCGCCGGCCTGTTCGAAGGACAGCCAGAAAAAGATGACGAAAAAGGCGAAAATGGCGATGACCCCCAGCCGGTCGCGTTCAACCGGCGGGTACTTCCTGAGGCGTTGAATGACAAAATAGGTCATCAGGATGATAAACGGCAGCATCATGACCGCCCTGAGCCAGACCATGGACGGATCAAGGCCGACGGCCAGGCAGATCCGGTCGAAATTCATAGAAGCGATGACCGTCAGGACCGCCAGCGCAAGCGAGCCGATGAAAAAGCCGGAATCATTGTTGGTCCAGTCGACCTGCTTTTCCCCAAATTTTTCAGCGGGCGTCATATCCTTTTTCTCCGCCGACGGTTTGGTGCCGATATCCCCGAATATTTTCTGACCGAAATAGAATTGCAGCAAGCCGAAGAACATGAAAATGCCCGCAGCGCCGAATCCGTAGCTCCAGCCCTTGGTCTCGCCCAGCCAGCCGCAGATCAGCATGCCGAAAAAAGCGCCGGCATTGACCGCCATATAGAAAACGGTGTAGGCGCCGTCTTTCAGCGGGCTGCCGTCCGGGTACATCTGCCCGACGATGGGTACGATATTGGGTTTGAAAAAGCCGTTGCCCACAATCAGCAAAAGGATACCCAGATAAAAAAAGAAATGCGATTCCATGGCCAGGGAAGCATGCCCCAGCGTCATGACCAAAGCGCCGATCACGACCCCGTTTCGAGAGCCGATGAAATTATCCGCGATCCATCCGCCGATCAGGGGCGTAAGGTAGACCAACCCCGTGTACCAGCCGTACAGCACAAGCGCGTCGGCGCTGTCCCAGCCGAAACCGCCCTTCATGACCTCGCTGGTCAGAAACAGCACCAGGATGGCCCGCATGCCGTAATAGCTGAACCGCTCCCACATCTCGCTGAAGAACAGAACCGACAAGCCGCGCGGATGCCCGAAAAACGCGCGGTCGGCGTTCGCGGCACCCAATCCTGTGTGTCCGTTTGTAATGTCGGTCATCTTTGTCCTTACCCCCGAAACACGCCGGTCACGGTGTTCAATGGTTTTCGAAAAATTCGATGCGCGCGCCGTTGGGTGCGGCAATGGCAAGCATCTTGACCTTACCATATGGCGCGATGGCGAGGTCACGCGCCGGCGCGGCGATTTTACCGCCCTTGGCCGTAAAGTCGCGCGCGAACGCGTCAAGATCAGGCACCGGCACGCGCAAGGTGAGAATGCCGAGATTGGGCGCGTGGGCGCGGCCGGAGAAATCGCGCCCGACAATACCCTCGCTGGTGATCACCTGGATCGAACCGTTACGGTCGGTCGGATGCGGCGCGAAGGCGCCGAACTTGCGAGGCAATTCAATGGCGAGGTTCTTCGGTAGGCCGAGCGGATTGTCGCCGGGCGGTTCGGATTTCGACTCACCGCCGAGATGCATTTTCCAGCCGAGAGTTTCGCCGAAAAATTTTGCGCCCGGTTCGTAGTCAGCAGAGGCCAGCGCGGAATTGAACGGCCAGCCGAACCCTTTGCCCGAGCCGTCGACCAAGCCAAACACGGTTTTATCGTAAGGCGGCGCATCGCGCTGCATCAAGCACAGCGCCTCGCCGTTGGGACCGCGGACGATAACCTCGGTAATCGTGAACGAACTCAGTGAATAGGTAACCGGGTCGTTGTAGGACTGCCAGCCGAGTGCGCGCAGGCGGTCGAACACCGCCGGGGTGTTATCGACATACATATATAGGTCTAAGATTCCGCCGCTATCCCATGTCATGCCGGACGAGCGGATTTGGACCTGTGGCAAACCGTTGAATTTGACAAGACGGACAAAGCCGCGAGTCATGCCGGGTTTGCGCAGCACCACCTCATCAATGCGCGTCTCGGCAGGCACGCCCCAGAACACCGCCTCGGCCTGCGATTGGGTGCCGGTGCAGATCACCTCGAACTCACCAACATCGCGCCAGGCATTAAGTGCCGCGTCGAGATCGCCGACACTGATGACCGCTTCCTGAAATCCGGTGACGCCGGCCGATGAAATCTCATCGACCGTACACGCCGCTTGCGCGGCCGGTGGCGCGCCGAACGCCAGCACAACTGCCAGAGGAAGCACCGGTGTAAGCGCCGCCCTTCCAAATCGCATCATAGAGCCTCCCCGCCCGCCGATCCCACCCGGTCCCGAGCAAAGATTAGGGGGAGAATTCGGCGCTGACGAGGGCATGGATCGCGAAATACCTCAGAAATTTAATGAAATCGGCCATGGCATTGCCGCAAAGTCGCGTCATCATGCACCCATGATTGATGGCAATCCAAAATCCCTCGCAGCGAACTTTCCACCGCCCGACGTTCCGTCGGTGTGGCGCCGCATTTCGCTGCAATGGTTGGCCGCCGCGGCGGTTGCGACGTTGAGCAGTTTGACGCCGGTGCAAGCATCGGCCCAAACATCAGCCCAATCATCACACATGGACGAAATCGCGAGCGCCATCGCGCGCGACGGACGCGCGGTTGTGATCGTGGAGTTTTATCTTCAGTCGCCGGAAATCAACGGCGCCGTCAACGAAGCCTTGAACGACCGGCAAGCCGAGATCGCCGCGGCGCGGACCGTTTTAGCCGAAGACATGACGTCCCTCGGGTTGAAGGTCGAAGATCAGTTCGATTCCTTGCCGATGGTCGTCACGCGCGTCGACTCGGTCGACACCCTTAAGAAGCTGGCTCAATTGCCGCTGGTCAGGGCGGTCACGCTCAATAGCCGCGAACGGCCCGTCCGCGAGGGTTGATCCGGCTGAATGCCGGGCTCAATGCCGGGCTCAATGCAGGACCCGACGCCCGGCCGAGAACCCCCCTCAACATATTGCCAAATGCCACTTTTCGCTTGATCGCGCCGGGGTCCGGCCTACAAGTCTGATGGTCTTTACAGACCATCGAGCAACTTGGCCCAAGTCCCGTGGCGTCCGATCTAATCTCCATCGTCATTCCGTTGCGCGACGAAGCGCCCAACATCGAACCGCTGCTGGCGGGGATCGAGTCCGCGATGGCGTCGATGGCGCACCCGTGGGAGGTGATCTTCGTCGACGACGGGTCGAGCGACGGCACCGTCGACAAGTTGCGCGCCGCGGCCGCGAGGCCGAACGTAAAAGTGATCGTGTTCAAGCGCGGCCAAGGGCAGACCGCGGCCCTGATGGCCGGTATCGATCATGCCCGGGGCGACGTCATCGTGCCGATGGACGGTGATTTGCAGAACGATCCGGCCGACATTCCGAAACTGATCGCCAAGCTCGACGAAGGATACGGCGTGGTGTCGGGTTGGCGGCAAAACCGCCGCGACGATTTCATCACCCGCACGCTGCCGAGCAAATTGGCCAATGCGCTGATCTCGTGCGTGTCGGGCGTCAAGCTTCATGACTACGGCTGCACGTTGAAAGCATATCGCAAGTCGGTGCTTGAGGACTTCACGCTCTACGGCGAGATGCACCGCTTCGTGCCAATTTATGCCGAATGGCAAGGCGCGCGCATCGCCGAAATTCCGGTGACGCACCACCCGCGCAAGGCCGGACGATCCAAGTACGGCATGAGCCGCGTGTTCAAAGTGCTGCTCGATCTGATGGTCGTGAAGTTCCTGACCCGCTACGAAACCAAACCGATCTATGTGTTCGGCGCGGCCGGGTTCGGGTTTTTCGCGATTTCGCTGGTTGCCGGCATTTGGGCGCTTTACCTGAAATTCTTCGAGGACACCTCGTTTGTCCAAACACCCTTGCCGCTGTTGTTCACCTTGGGTTTCATCACCGGCGTCATGTGCCTGCTAATGGGCTTGCTGGCCGAAGTTTTGGTGCGCACCTATTTCGAGGCGCAGGACCGCCGGCCCTATACCATCAAGGAAACCTTGAACCTGCCCTCGGACGGCGGCCCAACGCCGCCTTCGTCTTAAGGGTTTCCGCGACGATGTGCGGCATCGTCGGTTTTATCGGCGCGGGCAACGCCGACGATATCCGGCGCATGGCCGGCCGCATCGTTCATCGTGGCCCCGACGGCGAGGGTTATTTCGCCGACGAGCATTTACCGGTGTTTTTGGGCAGCCGCCGCTTGGCGGTGATCGATCCGCATTCGGGTCAACAACCCATGTGGGACGCGAACGGTGACATCTGCGTTGTGTTCAACGGCGAGATCTACAATCACCGCGCCTTGCGCCGCGAACTCGAAAATCTCGGCCATCGTTTCTTAAGCGATCATTCCGATACCGAGGTTCTGATTCACGGCTACAAGGCTTGGGGTACGGGCGTGTTCGCGCGATTGAACGGCATGTTCGCCGTCGCCCTTTACGACCGGCATCGCAAGAAACTACTTCTGGCCCGCGACCGCTTTGGCGAGAAGCCGTTTTTTATCGCCACCCATGGACCGGCGCTGGTGTTCGGCTCGGAGTTGCCGGCGTTGCTGGCCCATCCGAGTTTACGCGCGGCAACGCCGTCGAAAATCGGGCTCATGAAATTTTTTGCGCACGGATTCTTCCCCGCGCCACACACGCCCTATGACGGCATCGAGAAATTCCCGCCCGGCGAAGTCTGGACGATTTCCGCCGTCGACCGCGCCATTGTGCGCGAGACGTTTTTCAATTTCGCCATCGAGCCGGATGCCGCGCCGCCCGGCACCACGGACGATTGGGCCGAGATGCTGCGCGAAAAGCTGTCGGCGGCCGTCAGCCTGCGGCTTGAAAGCGATGTTCCGCTCGGAATTTTTCTGTCGGGCGGTATCGATTCCGGCGCGATGGCCAGCTTCGCCGCCGATCATCGCGCGCCGTCGGATTTGAAAACGTTTTCGATCGGGTTTCGCGAAACCAGCTTTGATGAATCGGCCTATGCGGCGGAAGTCGCGCTGCACATCGGCACCACGCATCATGTCGAGATTTGCGACCTTGAAGCGGCGCGAACCAACTTGGCCGATATTCTGTCGAGCGTCGGCGAACCCATCGGCGATAGTTCGATCCTGCCGACCGCCTTGCTGGACGCCTTCGCGCG
Organism: Paracoccaceae bacterium; assembly: GCA_020446775.1. Taxonomy (GTDB): domain Bacteria; phylum Pseudomonadota; class Alphaproteobacteria; order Rhodospirillales; family Rhodospirillaceae; genus VGEM01. The sequence continues at coordinate 7,896 of JAGREB010000135.1, read as the reverse complement.
CAAACATGTGACGGTGGCCCTATCGGGCGACGGCGGCGACGAATTGTTCGCGGGCTACGATCCCTTCCGGATGTTAAGCCGCGCCGCGCTATACCGCCGTTACATTGCACCGCCGTTGCATCGCGCGATTTCGGCAGTGGCGGCCCGGCTGCCGATGTCCGACGCCAATATGAGTTTCGATTTCATCGCCAATCGCGGCCTCAAAGGTCTGGCCCACCGGCCCGCCCTGTGGAACCCGGTGTGGCTTGCACCGTTACAGGCCGATGAAATTGCCGAGGTTTTCGCGACACCGGTGACGGCCGAGGAACTCTATAGCGAGGCGATCGTCGCTTGGGACAATGCGAAGGCCACGGATGCCGTCGACCGGACCTTGGAGTTTTACACGCGGTTTTACTTGACCGAGGGAATTCTGGTGAAAGCCGACCGCGCCAGCATGCGCGTGTCCTTGGAAACACGCGCACCGTTCCTCGACAACGAGGTGGTCGATTTTGCGCGGCGATTACCATGGAAGGCGAAACTCCATCGCGGGACGACCAAGTGGTTGTTCAAGCGCGCCATGCGAGGCCGCCTGCCCGACCAAATCATCGACCGGCGCAAGAAAGGGTTTGGCATACCGCTGTCGCGCTGGCTGCGCGAAATGGAACCGCCGCACACACTGTCTTTAGAGGCGATAAATGAAACCATCATGGCCGCACGCTGGCAGGCCCACCGGGCACGAAAATCCGATGACCGCTTGGCGCTGTGGTGCTGGCTCGCGTTGTCGCATTCCCTCAATCGAGAAGCGGCATGACCATGGATGCAGCCGCCCTGTCGACGCCGCATTGCACCGTCACCGCGGACGCCTTGATCCGCGTGCGCGACGGACAGGGCCGTTATTTCGAACCGCTGATGCGCGTGAACCCGGAGAAATTCGCGGCCGATACGTTGGATCCGCGCAAGTCGGAGGATCAAGCCGCGATCCTTGAAGCGTATGTTCCGTTATCGGGGAAAAAGGTTCTCGAGATCGGCACCGGCTGCGCAGTCACCCATATTGTCTGGCGGAAAAAATACGGCGTGGACGGGTGGGGCGTGGAACCGGAAGGCGAAGGGTTCGACGATTCCGCCGCCATTGGACGCGATCTGATCATCGCCAACGGGCTCGACCCAGCGCGGATTCTCGATGCGCCGGGCGAGGCCTTGCCGTTTCCCGACGCGCACTTCGACATCGTCTATTCGTCGAACGTCCTGGAACATACGACCGATCCGGCGAAAGTTCTGCGCGAAGCGATCCGCGTTCTAAAGCCGGGCGGGACGATGCAGATCGTCTGCCCAAATTACCTGTCTTATTTCGACGGGCACTATGCCGCCCTGCACCCACCGATTTTTTCCAACGGATTTTTTAGATGGTGGGTGAAGTGGATCTACCGCGCCGATCCCGCCTTCGCCGCAACCATCCGCACCCAGGTCAACGCGGTATGGGCCGCACGCGAACTGCGCGATATGGCGCGCACCGTTCCGTTGAGCGTCCTTTCCCTGGGTCAGGAGACATTTGTCGCCCGCATGACCGGGGCGGGAACCGGTAAATGGATGGGGCTCGGGACTGTCGGCAAATTGGTTGGCTTCGTGCAGAAAATCGGGCTCGCGCGCATCGCCGCCCATGTGGCGATTTTTCTGCGCGGCTGGACGCCGCTGATCATCACGGTGCGGAAAAGCGGCTAATCTTGCGACGCTTGGCGGAACGCAAAATAATCGTTCAGTAGATTTTCAAGGGCCGGTTTGTTTCCGGCCCAGCGCCACGGCTTACCCGGTGTATCGATCAAGTCTTTCACAGGGTCAAAGGCCAGCGCACCCATGGCGGCATGCCAATCGGCCGTATATCGACCGCGAATGCTGCCGTGCCACAGATGATAGGCGTCGGCGTTCAAGACCGCGACACGGTTTTTGACGTCGTCGAACCATGGACCTGCCCATTTGAAATAATGCGCCCGATGCGCGCTCGAGAGCCGGTGCCGGCGATCGACGTCGGCCATCGCGCCGAAACACGCGGCGGCAATGGCCGTATCGCCGCCGAACATGATGTGAGCATCGTAGGCCCCGTGCCGCTCGATCAGGTCGCGGCGATAGGCCCAGGCAAAACCCCACGACATCAATTGCTGACGGCTAACGGTCGGATCTGAGAAACAGTCGGCGAGCGGCGTTCCCTTGGCGATGGCATCGACGACGCCGCGCACTTGGTCGAGCGCTTTTGGCGGCGACGGCCCGCCGGGAACCTGATCCCGGTCCAAGCGAATGCAATGGGTGAAAAGCTGTACCACCGGCGCAGCCTTCAGCGCCGACAGCGTGTCATCCGTCCAATTGGGATTTGTGAAAAGAATGTCGGCATCGAGCATGGCGACGGCGGTACAGCCGGTTGGAAGATGGGCCGCGCCAATATTGAAAAGCCGTTCTTTTTGCCACATTGCGTCGCCTTGATCGAACTGGAGCAGCACATCGGCGTCGTGACTCTGAAGTTGGAAGGCCCCGTCCATTGCCATTTCGACCGTGAGCAGCGGGCATCCGAGGCGTTGGCGAAAGACGTGATAGTTGGCAAGCCGGCGGGGTTCGCGGGCAGCATTGAAAAGAAACGTCACCGCCCAAAATTCATCCGCCACGGTTTACGCTCCCGCGCGATCGCGGCCGGTTTCGGCCACCAGGCCCGCCAAGGCGCCAAGCAATCCGAGCGCCAGCAGACACAACGATAAGGCCAAAGCGGCAGCTTCATTCTGGCCGAAGAACGCCAGCACGCCGACCAGCGTGCCTTCGCGCAGGCCAAGCCCCGCAACCGTGACCGGCAGTAACAGCACCAGGGTCACGGTGGCGTAGACCACGACCCATTGCGCCGGATCGAGCTCGAGCCCAAGCGCGCCACCGATCACCGCGAAAATCACCGCGCATAAGATCTGGAACACGATGCCCCAGACGAAGTTGACGACATAATGCCGGGGCGCCGGCGCCTCAGCCCCCTCCACCGTTCCGAAACCCAGCTTTTCGGCAAGCCACGGTACGCGGCTTAATCCCCGCCACACCAAGGCAATGGCCGCAATCAAACCCGCCGCGATAGCAGTGACGACCGGCGGCATCTCGCCGGTGGCCGTAGCGGCGACGGCGATGACGGCAAGCGCGGCGAAACCGAGCAGCTTGTCGCGCACCACAGCCAGGGCCGCCTGACCCGGCGCGACATGAATGCGTGCGAGCCGCACCGCCTTGACGGCATCCCCGGCGAGCGGCGTCGGCAAAACATTCGCATAAAGTAGGCCGATCAATGTGAACCTGAAGGCCTGACCGGGTGTCATGCCGGGCAGCACCAGGCGCAGACGCTCGGCGGTGATGGCATGGGCCAATACGGTCAAACCCAATGCCAGGGCCGCCGTTCCCACCGGTAAGCGCGCAACGGCGTCCAGGGCTTCGCGCAGCGGCACACGGCTGATCACGACCGCGAACGCACCGCCGCCGATGGCCGCTTTGGCCGCGAACCACAGCCACGGGCGCAAAGATGATGGGATCGGATTCATATTCTTGATCGGCAATCGCCCGTCCGCTTACAAGACCGGTGCCTTCGACACGCGCTTTCCTATAATCTGTCCGGCGCCGGATGTCTCTGGCGGCTCAACAATAATAAAGCATCGCGCCCGTGTCCGAACCTCGCCGACTTCTATTGCTCAATTACGAATTTCCGCCGCTTGGCGGCGGCGGCGGCAACGCGACCCGCGAAATCGGCCGCGAACTGGCGGCTATGGGCGAAACCGTCCACGTCCTGACCACGGCTTGGCGCGGCTTGGCGCGCACCGAGATCGACGGCGGCGCGCATATCCATCGCATCCCGGCTTTGCGCATGCGGCCCGACCGTTGTTCCGTGGCCGAGATGGTGGCGTACATGGTTTCGGCAACCGCGCGCGTCACCGCACTTGCCCGGCGCGAAAAGATCGACGCCGCCCTGGCGTTTTTCTCGCTGCCGACGGCGCCGGTGGCGTGGTGGCTGAAACGGCGCACCGGGATTCCCTATGCGGTTTCGTTGCAAGGCGGCGACGTCCCCGGCTTCACGCCCGACCAGCTCAAACTTTGGCATTCGATCACCGGCGGCGCGATCACCGCGCTGTGGAAAGACGCAGGCGCAGTGGTCGCGAACTCGGATGGCCTTGCGGAACTTGCCCGCGCTCATGCGCCCGGCGTCGATGTCGGCGTCATCCCGGCCGGCGTGCCGGTCGATACCGGAACCGCGAAAGTCGATTACGACGGGGGGCGGGAAATCAGGCTTTTGTTCGTCGGGCGCCTGGTGCACCAGAAAGGCCTCGACGTGCTGATGGATGCGCTGGCGCAGTTGCCCGCGTCCGGACCCGACTGGCGCCTGATCCTCGCCGGCGACGGTCCCGAGTGGACCGCTATCGCCGGTAAGGCCGCGCGTCTCGGCATGAAGCGCCAGCTCGACTTTCTCGGCTGGTGCGGCAAGGCGGAGCTTGCCGACATTTACCGCAAGGCCGACATCTTCGTGTTGCCGTCGCGCGACGAAGGCATGTCGAACGCGTTGCTGGAAGCGATGGCCTCCGGATTGCCGGTCGTCTGCACCGATGTCGCGGGCATGCGCGATGTCATCACGCCCGACGACAACGGGTTGATCGTGATGCCCGAAAATGCGGCGCAACTGGCGCAAGCCCTGACGCGGTTGATGGCCGACGGGGCGTTGCGTGCGCGGCTTGGCCGCAGCGCACGCGGCCATGTGCAACGGCGCTTTAGCTGGACGCGCGCGGCGCGCAGCTGGCGGGCGATCTTGCACCGCTTGGCCGATCAGCGGGCCAACAAAAAGGCATCGGCGTGAACGAGGCGATTGATCCCGTCGCCTACGATACGCTGTGGTCGGGCCAATGGGACGATATGCGGGTTTACGGCCCCATGGCGCGCCATTCGCGCCGCTTGATGCGCAGCCTGACGCGCGATCTGTCACCGCAATCGATCCTCGACGTGGGTTGCGGCGAAGGCTCTTTGTTGAAGGCTTTGGCGGGCGATCACCCCGGCGCAGCCCTCGGCGGGATCGAATTGTCGGATAACGCGCTGCATCTGGCCCGCCGGACGTTGCCCGGTGCGGCGTTTTCGGCGCTCGACGTGGCAAGCACGAAATTGCCGCAGGCCTTCGACCTTGTGGTATCGGCGGACGTTGTCGAGCACATTGATGACGACGTGGCCGCCTTGCGCAACATGACCGCCATGACGAATCCCGGGGGTCATGTTGTGGTGGCGACCCTGCAAGGCCGGATGCGCGAATTCGAACGCGGCATCGGCCATGTCCGCAACTACGCCACCGGTGAGCTTCAGGACAAGATGACCGCCGCCGGCTTAGTGGTCGAACGGGTGGTCGAATGGGGCTGGCCGCTCTATTCGCCGCTGTACCGCGATCTTCTCGACACGATGGACAATCGCGGCACCGGCGGAAAATTCGGACTGGGCCGAAAATTGATCTGCCACGCTCTTTATGCGCTTTTCATGGTCAACAGATCGGCCAAAGGCGATTACATTTTCGTCCGTGCCCACAAACCCGAAGCGGAACCGGGGCCAAAGTGATCGATACTTATTCTAAGGTATGTATTTACCCTCGATGTCATCGCCCGATTTATTCGGGCGATCCATGTAACCATTTCTACGGGTCGTGCAGTTGCGGCATGGACCACCCGGACGAGCCGGGTGGTGACGTGTCGTGTTGTCTGGACGGACGCAGAAATGTGGAGGAGCCGCTTTGACCTCTCTCGGTAAGATTCTGGTGACCGGCGCCGACGGATTCATCGGCTCGCATCTGACCGAGACATTGGTGCGCCAGGGCCACGACGTGCGCGCGCTGGTGCTTTACAACAGCTTTAACAGCTGGGGATGGCTCGATCACGCCGATGCCGGGATTCGGAAATCGCTCGAGGTCGTCGCGGGCGACGTGCGCGATTTACACGGCGTGCGCACGGCCATGCAGGGATGCGATACCGTGCTGCATCTGGCGGCGTTGATCTCGATCCCCTACTCCTATCATGCGCCCGCGGCTTACGTGGACACCAACGTCACCGGCACATTGAACGTCGTCCAAGCCGCGCAGGATTTGGGCATCAAACGCTGCATCGTCACCTCGACAAGTGAAGTCTACGGCACCGCCCAACGCGTGCCGATCGACGAAGCCCATCCGTTGCAAGGGCAGTCGCCCTATGCCGCCAGTAAAATCGGCGCCGATCAGATCGCGCTGTCGTTTCACCGTAGTTTCGGCACGCCGGTGGGTGTGCTGAGACCGTTCAATACCTACGGACCGCGGCAATCGGCACGCGCCATCATCCCGACGGTGATTACGCAAGTTTTGGCGGGCGCGACGTCGGTCAAGCTGGGGGCGTTGACGCCGACGCGCGACTTCAACTATGTCGCCGACACCGTCGCCGGTTTTATCGCCATGGCCGAAGCCATGGCAAAGTCGGGGGCCGGCGTCGGTGAGGTGGTCAATCTCGGTACCGGGTTCGACATTTCCATTGCCGAGACAGCGGCCCTGATCGCCGAGATGATGAACACCAAGGTCGAGATCGTCACCGATACGGCGCGGGTGCGTCCGGCCGCCAGCGAGGTTGAGCGACTGCAAGCCGACGCAAATAAGGCCAAGGCCCTATTCGGCTGGACACCGAAATTCGCGGGCCGCGACGGTTTAAAGCGGGGCATTGCCGAAACCGCCGCCTGGTTCGCCCGGCCCGGCATGTTGAAGCTTTACAAAGCCGATCTTTACAACATTTAATCGGCGTCCTGGGGAGTGACGATGTATCGAGGACGACCTGCGGCGCACGCCGCAACAATCGGGATTCTGACGGCGGCCGGCGCCCTGCTTGCAGGGTGCTCGAACGGCATCGTGCCGACGCCGACGCTGGTCAACAATGAGATCGGCCTCGAATACACCACCCAAGCCGTTACCGATTTCAAGTTGCGCGTCCTGGTCGAGGAAGAAACCGAAGACCAAAAACACGTCAATGCGGCCGGCGTGAAGGAAATCACCACGGCGTCGCGGGTTGGGGTGCTCGAGCGCCAGCGCGAGGAAACACTTGCGCGCACCGTCGAACAGCCGTGCGCGCCCAACATTTCCACACCTGCCTACGGATGCGCGGCCGACTTGACCGACGAAACCTTGACGCCCAGCTTCAGCGCCTGCGCGCTGCCCAAGCCCTCGGCCAAGTACGTCGCTGAAAAATATCTCTGCGCGGCGGGCAAGCGCAGCTACGACATCTATCGCATCGCCACGGTGTGCGACGATTACCGCGAAACCCCGCCGACCTATGCACGCAACAGTGAAGACGTCGATGTCGACTTCGATGTCAGTGGGCCGGGGATCAGCATCGACGCGTCCGGCCAGGACGCCGTGATCGAAGCCGACGACGATGTGTATTTCTTGACGGCCATGGAACCTGAAGAAGGTTTCATCGAGCGCATGTTGAACGAACTGATCACCACCGCGCCGGAGCATCCTTCGATTCAAGGCGGCAAGGTCGAGCGCTATACGCTGACCATCTCCAGTTCGCTCGGCACTTTCGAAAACCAACAGCTCGATGGCAAGCTGATGGAGGAAGCGGAATCCCATTGTCTGGGCGCGGGACAGCGCCTCGCCCAGCAGTTCGCCGGTTCGCTGGCCAAGGACCTGATCGATCTGGTCAAGGATTCAACCGTGACCCAGACGTATCAATGGTACGGGCTCGATGCGCGCGGCGTCGCCGACAACTACATCAAGAGCATTACCGACACGACCATCAACGTCGCGCTGGAAGCGCGCGATGCGGATACCGGATTGCCGCTTGAACGCGCGCGATTCGTGTTCAGCGGACTGGATAACCTTATTTTCGATTTTCCGTTCTTCGAGAAAACCTATCTGGCCGGGCTTGA
>JAGREB010000134.1 GCA_020446775.1 Paracoccaceae bacterium | reverse complement strand
CTGCTGCGCGCCGACGGCACGCCGACCTACATGCTGTCGGTCGTGGTCGACGACATCGGTATGGGCATCACGCACGTCATCCGCGGCGACGACCACTTCACCAACGCGTTTCGGCAATCGCAATTGATCGCGGCGCTTGGGCACGCGCCCCCGACCTACGCGCATATTCCGCTGATCCACGGTCCCGACGGCGCCAAGCTGTCCAAGCGTCATGGCGCGCTGGGTGTGGAAGCCTACCGCGACATGGGATTGCTTCCGGAAGCGTTACGGAATTATTTGCTCCGGCTCGGCTGGGGCCACGGCGACGACGAGATCATTTCGGATGCGCAGGCCATTGAATGGTTCGACGTCAGGAATGTCGGCCGAAACCCCGCGCGGTTCGACATGGCCAAGCTGACGAACCTGAACGGCCACTACATCCGTGAATCGTCCGATGCCCACGTTGTGGCAAGTGTCGCACCGTGGATCGAAAAGAAGATCGGCCGGGTCCTCACCGATGCGGACAAGGACCTGCTGACGCGCGGAATGGCGGGGTTGAAGCAACGCGCCAAGACTTTGATCGATCTCGCCGATAGCGCGGCGTTTTACGTGCTGGCGCGCCCGCTGAAGCCCGACGAAAAAGCCGCGAAGATGATGAACGACGGCGGCCGAGAACTCTTGATCTCATTCGTCGCCGAGCTTGAGTCGGCGGACCCTTGGTCGGCCGAGCAATTGGAATCATGGGCGCGCGCTATCGCCGAACAACGCGGCTTGAAACTTGGGCAGGTGGCCCAGCCCCTCAGGATCGCGATTTCCGGCTCGACCGTGTCCCCGCCGGTGTTCGAAGTTTTGGCCGTGTTAGGTAAATCCGAGTCCCTTGCCCGTATCCGCGACGCGGTATCCGGCGCCTAAATCCCGGAAAAAGCCCGTAATTTCACGGTTTTGTCGGGGATATACTCTTCCGGTAAGATTGATCGCGGACAGGCGGCGTACTATAAGCTGCCATCCATAAGGTGATCGCGCGGGCAGCCGAGGCGGGATGGGACTGCCCGGTCCGTTCTCACCAAATCGACAAGAAAGGGGACGCCCGTGGCGACGAACAAAACCGTAACCGTCACCGACAATGAAACCGGCAAAACGTGGACCTACCCGAAACTCAGCGGCACGGTGGGACCGGACGTCGTCGATATCCGGAAATTCTATGCCGATACCGGGATGTTCACTTACGACCCCGGTTTTACCTCAACGGGCAGCTGTGAATCGGCCATCAGCTACATCGATGGCGATAAAGGCGTCCTGCTGCATCGCGGCTACGCGATCGAAGACCTTGCCGAGCACTGCAACTTCGAAGAAGTCGCCTACTTGATGCTGTTCGGCGAGTTGCCGAACGCCGAACAAAAAACAAAATTCGAGCACGACATCACCTACCACACGATGCTGCACGAACAAATGCACGCCTTTTATTCGGGCTTCCGGCGCGACGCCCACCCGATGGCCGTCATGGTTGGCGTCGTCGGCGCGATGTCGGCCT
>JAGREB010000133.1 GCA_020446775.1 Paracoccaceae bacterium | reverse complement strand
AAACGCGGTATTCAACGTCGCGCCGATCCCTCCGGCGCCGACGATTCCGATGACCGCCGATTCTCGGAAATTCATGTCGAGCCGGTACAGCGTGATACCGATCGCACGCGGCATGACAAGCGGACGCACCGCATAGTCGAGCCGTTGCAGCCACGACGCGCCGACCGCGCGCATCGCTTCGAGCGGCGCCTGATTGGCGGACTCGATATCCTCGGCCAACAATTTTCCGAAATAACCAATCGTTGCGAATGCCAGCGTGACAAATCCGGCGAAGGTGCCGAAGCCGAACAACTTGACGAACAGGATCGCGACCAGAATTTCGGGCAAAGTCCGCGATATCGCCATGAATGCCCGGCAAACGAAATAGACCGGCGGGATTGAAAGATTGCGGGCGCCGCCGACGCCGACCGGAATGGCCAGGATAATGCCGACAACGGTGGCCGCGACCGCCATCCACAGGCTTTCCATCACGCCTTCGAAAATCGCTTCACCGCGCGAGGCAAAATCGGGCGGCATGAAACCGCCGATGAATCGGGCGCCACGTTCCCACCCTTGCGCAATGCGCGACCAATTGATGTCCATGGTGCCGAAAGCGGCGGCCAGATAAACCGCGACCGCGATCCAAATCAGCCACCTCAGTCGCGCATCGGCGATCAGCGGTGGACGCCGCCAGGTCCGGACACGGGTCGCTGCGTTCGCATCGCTCATCGCGTTCCCGCCATTCGGTCTTCGCCCATGGCCGGTGCCGCGCCATGACCTTTTGCGTGGTGGCCGGCTTCTTCCCAATCCTCTTCGCCGTAAATGGTCGTCAAGGCTTCGGTGGTGAGTTGCTCCGGTGATCCATCGAAAACAACGCTACCGTCTTTCAGGCCAACGATGCGTTGCGCGAATTGCTTGGCCAACGGTACGTCGTGAATATTGATGATGGTCGTTAATCCTCGTTCGCCGCACAGTTCGACAATCAACCGCATGATCTGGCGCGAGGTTTTGGGATCGAGGCTAGCGGTCGGCTCATCGACCAACAGCAAATCCGGATCCTGCATCAGGGCCCGCGCAATCCCGACGCGCTGGCGTTGCCCCCCGGAAAGCGCATCGGCGCGCGTATCGACGTAATCGCCGAGCCCGACACGGTTCAGAACCGCGAAAGCTGCGTCAACGTCCGCTTGGGGAAAGCGCCGCAGCCAACTTTGCCAAAACGACACATATCCAAGCCGGCCGGACAACACGTTTTCCATCACCGAAAGCCGGTCGACCAGCGCGAATTCCTGAAAGATCATGGCAATCTTGCGCCGCGCACGGCGCAACGCCGACGCACTTAAGCCCGTCAGGTTGACGTCGCCCCACGCCACGGTTCCGCCGGTTGGCTCGACGAGGCGGTTGATGCAGCGGATCAACGTGCTCTTGCCCGCCCCCGATGGGCCGATCAGCGCCATGACCTGCCCTTCGGGCACGTCGAGACTGACGCCGTTAAGGGCGACCTTGCCGGTCGGATAGCGCTTGGTGAGTGCGGCGAGTTTAAGGGTCGGCATCGGTGAACGGCTGAATTACCGCGGCATCGTGCCGGGACGCTCCCGCGGATGCAATGCAATCTTGATATATTGTGTCGATAGAATTGGCGGGGCGACCGTCAACGGCAATCGTACTTAACCCCCGACTTCGCGTCGATTCGACGGATAATCGCAAAGCGATCCTTGTAATCGATCGGAATAAACCGGTCGACGTCCGGAAACTCATTCATCAACTTGGGGTCTTTCCAGTCATAGGTGACGAAAGCTTCGACGATCTTGGCCCGCAGGTCGGGATTCAAGCGGTTGATGACCCCGTAGGCCGTCCCGGGAAATAATTCCGATTTGTAAATCGTTCGGATGGTCTTGAGGTCGAGCACGTTACGGTCGGCCATGCGCCGCGCCAAATCGCCGGCAACGGCTGCGGCTTCGTAATCATTATTCGAAACGCCCATGATCGATGTGTCGTGCTTGCCGGTAAAACGCGATGTGTAGTCGCGGTCGAGTTTGAGACCAAATTCCGTTTCGAGAATTTGAACCGGCGCTTTGTATCCCGAAGTCGAAGTTGGCGACACGAAGGCGATGTTCTTGCCCCGCAACTCCTCGACCGTTTGAATGGGCGATCCGGCAGGAACGATAATTTCCATATCGTATCCCCACGGGCCGGCGGGCGTCGCCATTTGCGCGACCGGAACGAAACCCGCGCAGTTGACGGCGATGGGCGTGCTGCCCGCGTTGACTCCGGCAACGTGCAAACGGCCCGCACGCAGCGCTTCCAATTGCGCCGCGTAATTCTGAACTTGAAAGAAGACGACCTTGCGCCCAACAACGTCGCGAAAGTGCTGGAGGAAGCGATCCCAAATCCCCGCCCACACGGCTGGATCTTCGACCGGCGTATAGGAAAAAATAATCGTCGACGGATCGAGCCACTCGTCCTTATCCGCCGGAAGATCGGCCAGCATATCGCCGTCGCGGTCGCAATATCCCTTGTCGAGGTCGCCGCGCGGACAATCTTCGGCGGCAAACGCGGACACCGTCGAGAACAACATCATCAATGAGCAAAGGATTATTTTCATCGAAGCCGTCCGGATTTTTACTTGCAGTCGTATTTGACGCCGGTTCCGGCATCGATGCGCCGCACGATATCCCACTCCGCCTTGTAGGTCATCGTTATGAATCGGTCTTGTCCGGGAAATTCCGGAGCCATCTTTTCGTCTTGGCCGATGTCGTACGACAAGAACGCTGCGCGAATCTTTTCCGCCAGTTCGGGTTTGAGGTTGTAAGCGTATCCGTACCCGGTCGTCGGAAAGCTCGGCGACTTGTAGATCGAGCGGAACTTGGAGGGATCCACGGCACCGCGTTCGATCATGCGCCCAAGGACCGAATTCGCGATGGCGGCCGCTTCATAGTCCGCATTCGCGACACCCAGGATCGAGCTATCGTGCTTGCCGGAAAACACGCTTTCGTAATCGATCCCCGCCTTCAAGCCGAACTCGCTTTCCAGCATGAACGCGGGCGCCTTGAATCCCGAATTTGACGTCGGCGACGTAAACGCGATGGTGTGCCCTTTAAGGTCGGTGGGCGTTTGAATCTGCGAATTGACCGGAACGAGGATTTCCATCTCGTAGGCATAAGGCCCCGACGGTCCGGCCATCATCGAGAACGGCACATAACCGGCGCAATTGACCGCGATTGGCACGCTGCCGGTGTTGACGCCGGCGATGTGCAAACGGCCCGAGCGCAGGGCCTCGAGTTGCGCAGAATTGCTCTGCACTTGAAACAAGCGCACTTTTTTTCCGGTGATCCGCTCTAGATGAGCGATAAAGCCTTGCCAAGCCGGTGCGTAAACGGCGGGGTCCTCGACCGGGGTATATGCAAAGATCAACGTCGACGGGTCGATTTGATCCTCGAGCGCCGGCGGATCGGCGACCATGTCGCCGTCGGCGTCACAATAGCGCGCGTCGAGCGCACCGCGCGGACAGTCTTCGGCAGCGACCGGCCCGGCAGCCCAAAGCAGCGTCGCCATAATTAGCGTTTGAAGCATCGTCATTCTCGTGTTCACTGAAAGCATCATGGCGCTTTCAGTTGACGCTTCAAAATGACAGTGTCGTGACTGTATGGCGAAACACTGTATGGCGAAACGATGTCGCGCCTTACGTCCTAGTGGTCCGATTCTAACATTCGCGCCCCGCCTCAGCGACCTTTCATGCGAACGTTGGAATCTTAAGGACCACTAGAATCATTCGAATCTAATGGAGCTTTTGGATTTGACATTCGCTCGGGCGCTTGCAGCAACAACGGTCGCGAACGTCAAATCCGCTCCACTAGCATCGCTTTATAGATGGCGGCCAATTCGGCATAACGCCGCGTTTGCACTTTCGTCTGATCGAGTTCTTCGGCGCGTAGATCACGCTTGAATTTGGCGGGCTTTCCGGCCCAAAGCTGTCCACCCGGAATTCGTTTGCCGGGCCCAACCAAAGCGCCCGCCGCGACCATGGCGCCGGATTCCACGACGGCATCGTCCATCACCGTTGCCGACATCCCCACGAAGCAGCCGTCCTCCAGCTTGCAGCCGTGAATCAACGCGAGATGGCCGATCAGGATATCGTTGCCGATCAGCGTCGGCCCATCGTTGGTCGACACGTGTACGACGGTGCCATCCTGGATGTTGGTGCCCTCGCCGATACGGATGTAGTTGACGTCGCCGCGCAAGACGCAATTGAACCACACGCTCGACCGTGCGCCGATCACGACGTCGCCGATGATGGTCGCGTTCGGCGCGATAAAGGCGTCGGCCGAGATCGTCGGCCACACGCCTTTCCACGGCAGGATTAAAGGACCCGCCATCACGTCAGACCCGTACCTTCGTCGAGCCCGAGCATCAAATTCAGGTTCTGCACGGCGGCTCCCGACGCGCCCTTGCCCAGATTGTCGAGCAGAGCGACCAACCGCGCCTGTCCGGCGGCGTCGGATCCGAACACGAACAGTTTCATATGGTTCGTGCCGTTGAGTTCTTCCGGGGCAAGCGTTTTCATGGCCGCGGAATCGGCGAGCGGCGCAACGGAAACAAACTTCTGCCCGCGGTAAGCATCGGAGAGTGTGTCGTGGAGACCTTTGATCGAAGCTTGCCCCTTGAGCGCGGCAAAGTGCAGCGGCACTTCGACAATCATACCTTGCGCGTAACGCCCAACCGACGGCGCGAATAACGGCCGCGTCTTCAAACCGCAGCGAAGCTGAATTTCAGGCACATGCTTATGCTTGAGTTCCAAACCATAAATTCGAAATGGGACTTTTGTGTAGGCCGGATCGTCCGGGTTTTCGAATTCGGCGATCATGGATTTGCCGCCGCCCGAATAACCACTCACGGCATTGATCGTCACGGGATACGCGGGATCGAGCAAGCCGGCTTGGACCAGCGGCCGGATCAGGGCGATTGCCCCGGTGGAATAGCAACCGGGGTTCGAGACTCGCTTCGATGCCTTGATGGCGCCGCGCTGTTCGGGCGCCATCTCAGGGAAGCCGAAGACCCAACCGTCGGCGACGCGGTGCGCAGTCGACGGATCGATCACTTTGACGTTCGGATTTTCGATCAATGTGACGGCTTCGCGCGCCGCATCGTCCGGCAGGCACGTGATCAGGACATCGACCGAATTGATCAGCGCGGCGCGCGCGGCGGCATCCTTGCGCTTGGCCGGATCAATCGACACGAGGTCGAGATCGGCGCGGGTTTCCAACCGCTGCCTGATCTGCAAGCCGGTCGTTCCAGCCTCGCCGTCGATGAATACCTTGGGTTTCACGCCAATCTCCTGGCCGGCGCCGGTTGACGGGCCGCACCTCAAAACGGCGCTTAGATACCCCCTCGCCCCCCGAGCCTCAACCTGAATCCCGGTTTAGGGCACGGGTTTTCGGCAAATTTGGCCTGAGCGTCGCGGATGCTGGCCGCCATGCGCGCTCCAGGCACATCCCTAAGCAGAGTCCAGAGCAATGCGCCTCGCCATCGAAAGCCCGTTCCGCCACAATAAATCTCAATCAGCGCCGAAGATTTGGGGGCAACGGTGAACGTAACACGACGAACTGCGATGCAATCCGCTGCCGCATTCGCGGCCTCACCGGCCCTGGGCCAAGAGCCTGCGCCTCGTCTGGTCCGTTATATCGGCGCGACGTTCGGAGCCGTGGATGTCGACCGCACCGTCGAATTGTACCGCCGCGCATTTGGATATCGCGTCGTCGAACGAACGACGATCGATCCGGGGCTCGCGGCGTCTTGGGGAACACCTCACATGGCGGGGCGCGCTTTTGCCGTGCTCGGACCGGCGTCGGGCGACCGGTCATACGTACGAGTGGTTTCCCTCGATCCGGTTCCAGGCTTCGAGGCCATCACGACGCTTGGTTGGACTTCGATCGAATTCGTCTGCGACGACCCCGACCGCGTCGAACGAGGCCTTACTGAACTACCGTTCAAGGTGATCGGCGCACCAGCGCAATTGGGAAGTTTTCCAACCATCCGCGCCATGCAGGTGGCTGGCCCGGACCACGAGGTTATCCACATCACGTCGGAAACCGGCGATCAAGCGACATCGCCCCTCCCGCCACCGCCGAAAGATGGCGGCGTTGGACGAATTTTCATCATCGTGCTTGCGGTCGCCGATGTGCCGGCCGCCGCGACTTGGTACGCGGAAACCTTCAGCCTCAAACGTAATCCGATCCGCAGCAGCCCGATTTCGATTATCAACCACACCCAAGGACTCCCGGAGGACCATGCTTCGGCCGCCACGTTCATGCGCATGAGCGAACAAGGCAATTCGCTCGAGTTCTGGAGTTTCGACGGCGCAGCCGCCGCACCGCGCCCGCGCAACACGGACCAACTGCCGCCGGGCGTCAGCATCGCGACTTTGGCCGTGCGGAATCTGGACGAACTGACGAGCGTAACGTGGATCGCGCCGCCCGCCGTGCGACGCGGGGTCATGTATGCGGGGAAACGCGCAGCGACCTGTCTCGGCCCGACGGGAGAGTTGCTCGAACTCGTCGAAGTTTGAATGGCGACTTGAACGCACAAAGGAAAAGGGCCCGCCAACGGCGAGCCCTTTTCCGTTCGAATGCAAACTCGATTAACGCTTCGAGAACTGGAAGCTGCGGC
>JAGREB010000015.1 GCA_020446775.1 Paracoccaceae bacterium | reverse complement strand
CGAATTCCGGCGCCGGACGGTGGATCGGGTAAAATTCCTTGGCGTCGATCGGTCCGCGTTCATCGACCGGCTCGCCGACGACGTTCATGATGCGTCCCAGCGTACCGGGGCCGACCGGCATGCGGATCGGGTTGCCGGTGTCGGTGACTTTCTGGCCGCGCACCAAGCCGTCGGTCGTGTCCATGGCGATGGTGCGCACCACCGATTCACCCAAGTGCTGGGCGACTTCGAGGATCAGGCGCTTGCCCTGGTTCTCGACTTCGAGCGCGCTCAAGATCGCGGGCAGGTCGCCCTCGAATTTCACGTCCACCACGGCGCCGGTGACCTGGGAGATTGTGCCGTCGTTGTTCTTCGCCATCGCTCGCTCCTATCGTGCTCGCATTCTAATGTCCGCGCCCGCGGTTAAACCGCTTCGGCGCCGGAGATGATTTCGATCAGTTCCTTGGTGATTTGCGCCTGACGCGTGCGGTTGTAGCGCAGCGTCAGCTTGCCGATCATGTCGCCCGCGTTGCGGGTCGCGCTGTCCATCGCCGACATGCGCGCGCCCTGCTCCGAGGCCGCATTTTCAAGCATCGCCCGGAAGGTCTGGACCGCAAGATTGCGCGGCAACAGATCGACCAGGATTTCGGCATCGGACGGTTCGTATTCGTACGGCGCCGCGACATTGCCGTCCTCGGCACCCTTGGGCGGCACCGGAAACGGTACGATCTGCTGGCGGGTGACGATCTGCGACATCGCCGACTTGAAGCGGGCGTAGACGATGGTGCAAACGTCGAACTCGCCGGCGTTGAACATCGCCGTGATCTTGTCGGCAACCGCGACCGCTTCGCTGAACACGACGACCTTGCGGCCGAATTCGGTAAAGCTATCGACGATCGCGGCACCATGGTCGCGCTTCAGGTTATCGCGGCCCTTGCGGCCGACGCAGAGAATCTTGACCTGCTTGCCTTGATCCTTGAGTTCGCGGACCAGGCCGCGGGCGCTGCGGATGATGTTGGCATTGAAACCGCCGCACAGACCGCGGTTGGCGGTCATGACCACGACAAGGTGCACGTCGGACTTGCCGGTCCCGGCGAGCATCTTGTGCGCGCCTTCCTGGCCGGCCACCGACGCGGCCACGTTGCCCAGCATATCGGCCATGCGCTCGGCGTAAGGCCGGGCGGCTTCGGCGGTTTCCTGAGCGCGGCGCAGCTTCGACGCGGCGACCATTTTCATGGCCGACGTGATCTTTCTCGTCGATTGCACCGACGTGATGCGGACGCGTAGGTCCTTCAAACTCGGCATGGGGTGATCCGTTCCCTGATGACGCTAATGACCGCTCCGATCAGGTGAATGACTTCGAGAAGTCGTCGAGGAACGCGACCAGACGTTTACGGGTATCTTCCGAAACCGCCTGTTCCTTGCGGATGGTGTCGAGAATTTCCGCGCCTTTGTCGCGCATCGCCGCCAGCATCGCCTTTTCGAAGCGGCCGACGTCGCGCACGCCGATTTTGTCGAGATAACCTTTGGTGCCGGCGAAAATCGCGACCACCTGTTCCTCGACCGGAACCGGCTGGTACTGCGGCTGCTTCAGCAGCTCGGTCAGGCGTTCGCCGCGCGCGAGCAGCTTCTGCGTCGCCGGATCCAAGTCGGAGGCAAACTGCGCGAAGGCGCGCATTTCGCGGTACTGGGCGAGTTCGAGCTTAATCGAGCCGGCGACCTGCTTCATCGCCTTGATTTGGGCGGCCGAGCCGACGCGCGACACCGAGA
>JAGREB010000132.1 GCA_020446775.1 Paracoccaceae bacterium | reverse complement strand
CGACGTCGACGGCGCCCATATCGCCAGCTTGCTGATGACGTTCTTCTTCCGTGAGATGCCCAAGTTGATCGAAAAGGGCCATTTGTATCTCGCCATGCCGCCGCTCTACCGCCTGACGCAAAGAGGCAAGTCGGTCTACGCCATGGACGACAGCGACAAGGACCGACTGATTGCAAGCGAGTTCGACGCACGCGGCAAGGTCGAAGTCAGCCGCTTCAAAGGCCTTGGCGAAATGCCCCCGGCGCAGTTGAAAGAGACCACCATGGACCCCGACAAACGGACTTTGTTGCGCGTCCAGATGCCCAATGCCATGGATCCAGCCGAGCGTAATGACGCCAAGGCAACCGCGAAACTGGTCGAACAGCTAATGGGACGCAAACCGGAAGAGCGGTTCAAATTCATCCAGGAACGCGCAAAATTCGCGGGCGAACTCGATATTTGACGCCGCTAATCGACGATCCCAAGCCTGCGAATGAGCGGCAACCGCCCGCGTGCAAAAAGCGCCCGCCGTTGCGCCAATTCAGCGAGGGCTTCGCTGTCGGGTACGGGTTTCCCATCGCGCGTGAAGTTTTGTCCGCGAGATTTCAGGATGTCGAACGCTCTCTTCGCGTCCATGTCGTCCCGCGCGAGCAAGAGTACGCACTCCATCAGCGAAGGCTGAAGCGCACCGCCGATCACGGGTGCCGCAAACACACCGATATCCAGACCCCGGGGCAAGTCGTCGTACAATTGTTCGTTCAAGAGACGGCAGCACGACTGAGCGATTTGCAAATCTGCCTGCGCCGGAGCGGGCGCCAGAGCACGAGCGGCGGCGAGAAAATATAAGGCATTTTGGATTTCATTGACGGGCGCTCCGGCGAGTACACCTTGGCGGCGAATTTCTCCTAAAGTCTTCGGCCCTGCCGCTACCGCTTCAACAAGGCCCATATGGATGGGCGTTTGTCCCTTGAAAACCCCGATATCGGTCGTCAGCGAAAGCGCGGGATAGTCGCTTGGCGTGACCAGCGGCGCGAATACGGTTCGATCGAAACGGGCATCTTTTTCGCCCGACGCAAGACGGCGCGGCGATCGAACGAACAGATCGCGCCGGAATCCGTGATTGTGAATAATATCACTCACCGTTTCCCGCTCGATTTGGTCCCGTGCGGACGCAACGAACGGCAAAGTTTCCCTCGAATACGTAAGGGCTGAAATATTGTCCTTGAATTGGCCTGCCCCGGCGAAGTGTAAATCGATTTGCGCAAGGTCTTCCGCCACATCGGAAAAATCGAATACCGTCCAATCGTCGTTGAAATATTCATGCGCAAGGTAAGACGGCGACTGGCTTTTAATCTGGTCCAGTAGAACTGCCGCTTGCGGATTGGCCGTGAAGAACGCCGCTCCGGCGGCCCGCGCCCGATCGGCGAACGCCACGGCCGCTTTGACCCGATCCTCAATGCTTCCGGTTGCGCGGTCGAATGCCATTTTCATCAAGTGGCGCAGCGGCAATATGGGCGACCACCCGGGGTGTGAATTATAACCGAGATACAGCACGCCCCCGGGCTTCAAATGATTTGCGATGAATTTGAGAATGGCGGAGCGGTTCTCGGCGCTCACCCACGACCAAACGCCGTGCGCGGCGATATAATCGAAC
>JAGREB010000131.1 GCA_020446775.1 Paracoccaceae bacterium | reverse complement strand
CTGATGATCGCCGATCTGGAAAGCCTGGAACGGCGCGCCGACCAGACCGCCAAGAAGGCAAAATCGGGCGACAAGGAAGCCAAGGAACTGATGACGGTGCTTGAGCCCGTCCTGGCCGCGCTCAAAGCCGGTAAGCCCGCGCGCACCGCCAAACCGTCCGACCCGGCCACGAAAAAAATCTTCGACGGCCTACAACTGCTGACCTCGAAACCGGTGCTTTACGTCTGCAACGTCGAGGAAGGCGCGGCCGCGACCGGGAATTCCTTTTCAGAGAAAGTCGCCGCCAAGGCGAAATCCGAAGGCGCGGAAACCGTGGTGATTTCGGCGGCCATCGAAGCCGAAGTCGCTCAACTGGCCGACGAAGCCGAACAGAAGGAATTTCTGGAAAGCCTGGGCCTGAAAGAAACCGGCCTATCGCAAGTGATCAGCGCCGGATACCGTCTGCTCGACCTCATCACCTACTTCACCGTGGGCCCGAAGGAGGTGCGCGCCTGGACCATCGTCAAAGGCACCAAGGCGCCGCAAGCCGCGGCCGTGATCCATACCGATTTCGAGAAAGGCTTCATCCGCGCCGAAACCATCGCTTTCGCCGACTTTATCGCGTGCAAGGGCGAACAAGGCGCCAAGGATGCCGGCAAGATGCGCTCGGAAGGCAAGGAGTACGTCGTCCACGACGGCGACGTGCTGCTGTTTTTGTTCAATGTTTGATTCGACATTTGGATTTCACGCCGACGTGTCTTGAGGGCGGCAAAATCGGCGGCTATGCAGGATCGTCATAGATCCTGAACCAGGCCAATCCACCATGCCCTACCTCTCCCGCCGCCATGCCCTAATCACCGCTGCGGCCATCGCCGCAATCGCCCCGAATGTACGCGCCGCCGATTCGAAGCGTACATTGGGCAAGAACGGCCCCGAGGTCTCGGGCGTCGGGTTGGGTACCAACAACTTCGGCATGCGGCTCGACGCCGCCGGGGCCAAAACGGTGGTGCACGCCGCCGTCGATAACGGCATCACGCTGTTCGATACAGCGAATGTTTACGGACGCGGGGCGTCGGAGGAAATGCTGGGCGCGGCGCTGGGCGCACGCCGGTCGAAAGTACTGATCGCCACCAAGTTCGGCGGGCCAATGAACGAAGGCAAGTTCCCCGAGGGCGGCGGATCGCGCGGCGCTGTGATCGAGGCGACCGAAGCGTCCTTGCGCCGGCTCAAAACCGACGTCATCGACGTTCAGCAATATCACCGCCCCGACGGCAAGACGCCGATGGACGAAACGCTGGAGGCGCTCGACAGCTTAGTCAAGCAGGGCAAGGTCCGCTACATCGGCCATTCGAATTTCGACGGCGCACTAGCCCACGAATGCGACAAAATCGCCGCCGACAACGGCCTTACCCATTATGTCAGCGCGCAGAACCACTACAGCCTGCTGACCCGCGACATCGAAGCCGATCTGGTCCCCGCGTGCGAAGACCTTGGGCTCGGCGTGTTGCCGTACTTCCCCCTGGAAAGCGGCATGTTGACCGGCAAATACAAGCGCGACGAAAAACCGGCCGAAGGCACCCGGCTGGCGGCGTGGTCGAAAATGGCCCCGCAGGTCGCCGATCAATTCATGAACGATCAGATCTTCGCCAAAGTCGAGAAACTGACCTCGCTAGCCGAACAATCCGGCGCGACGTTGCTCGACTTTGCGTTCGGCTGGCTGTTGAGCCGGCCGTACATCGCAAGCGTGATCGCCGGCGCGACCAAACCATCCCAGATCGAGTCAAACGTGAAATCGGCTTTATGGCGACCGAGCCCGGACATCGCCGCCGAGATCGACCGGATCACCAAGGCGGCCTAATCCGTCAGCCAAGCGAGCGCCGCATGATGAATTCGTGGTCGCGCTGCCGGCCGACGGCGAAATAGTATTCGCCGACCTTCACGAATCCATGCCGCGCGTAGAGGCTTTGCGCGCCGGTATTGGCGTTGAACACACCGAGATAGATTTCACCGGCACGGCGTTCGTGCGCCCAATCCAGGGCCCATGCGATCAAGCGCGACCCGAGCCCGGCGCCTTGCCGTGTCCGCGAAACGTACAGGCGCTTGAGTTCGACCGCATCGGACCGCGCGCTGTCATAGGGCAAACTCATCGGCCCGCACATCACGTATCCGGCCAAGTCTCCGGCGCGCGTGACCGCGAGATACGTACGCCATGCCTCCGCGTTGAGCACGTCCCGGTAGTAGGCCGGCGATTGGGAGGCGGCAAGAAAAGCCGCTAAATCCTCGGGCCGGTAAAAATGGCCGAAAGTTTCGGTAAACGTCTCCGCGCCGAACGCCGCCAACTTTTCCGCGTCGGCCGCGGCCGCACGGCGGATTGCAAACTCATCTTGATCGGTTTGATTCGGCATGACCCATCGTACCCGTATCCACGGCAGACCGCGCAAAGCAAAACCGCCGGGCCTTGCGGCGCCGGCGGTTTGAAACGTTCGCGGCCCGTCCGCTTACTTCTTTTCGAGACGCGCCCAAATACGCTTCTTCAACAGGTACGTGAGGATCGTGAAGATCAGCGTGTAGAGCATGACGCGGAAGCCGGTGGAGTGACGCGCTTCCAGCTTGGGTTCGGCCGCCCAGTGCAAAAACGCGACAACGTCCTTGGACATTTGTTCGGCCGTGGCCGGCGTACCGTCCGCATACGTGACCAAGTCGTCGAACAACTGCTGCGCCATGGCGATTTGGTACGAACCCGACGAGAAGTACTTGTTGTAGTTCATCCCGTCCAACATTTGGATGTCTTCCGGCGCTTCGCCATAACCCAACAGCAGGCTGTAGACGTAGTTCGGTCCGTCCACGCGCGCCTTGGTCATCAGCGACAAATCCGGCGGCAGCGCGCCGTTGTTCGACGCCCGCGCGAATTTCTCGTTGGGATAAGGGTTCTTGAAGTGATCCGACGCCTTGCCTTTACGCGTCGTCTCGCTGCCCTCGTCGTCGATGTCGGGATATTCGTACTCGGCTGCGACGGCCTTGACCTGACCTTCGCTGTAACCGAGGTCTTCCAAGTTGCGGAAGGCGACGTAGTTCATCGAATGGCACGACGAACAGACTTCCTTGTAGACCTGATATCCGCGCTGAAGTTGCTGCTTGTCGAACTTGCCAAACAGGCCGTCGAACGTCCATTCGACATGCATCAGCTGGGGACCTTCCTCGGCGGCATTGACGGCAGCCGAGACCGGGACAATCGCGAGCGCCGCAGCGGCGGCCAGAATAATCTTTTTCATGGCATTACTCCGCGGGCTTCAAGACGGGTTGGCCGATACTCGCCGGCAGCGGCTTGGGCGTTTCCAGCCAGCCGATCACGGGCAACAGCACCAGGAAGTGCAGGAAGTACCAGAACGTGCCGATGCGGCTGAGCGTCAGCGGCAGGCCTTCCGGCAGCTGCGCACCGCACCACGTCAACAGCGCGCAATCGAACAAGATCAACCAGAAGAAAATCTTGTAGATCGGGCGGAACGTCGCCGAGCGTACGCGCGAGGTATCGAGCCACGGCAGCACGAACAAGAGCAGGATGGAGCCGAACATCGCGACAACGCCGAGCAGCTTGTCGGGAATGGCGCGCAGGATCGCGTAGAACGGCAAGAAGTACCATTCGGGCAC
>JAGREB010000130.1 GCA_020446775.1 Paracoccaceae bacterium | reverse complement strand
TTGCTCCAGCGCGACCAGTACGACCAGCAATCCGTCGCCCGCCGCACGGAATGCGCCGCCATAATTCATCACCAATGCGTCGATGGCATCGTTGATGCCCGGCGCGATCGTCACCGTCAGGGTGTCGGGAAACATGGCAGGCGATCCTTATTCCGGAGAGGCAAGTGCCGCGCGCACTTTGGCGGCAACATCGCCGGGAACCCACGCCGGCCATAACTCGGCGTGATCGTTGAGAAACCGCCGCGCGGCTGCGGCATCGTCGGCATTGTTTTCGTGCATGAACGCAAGCGCGTCGCTGACCAGCGCCGCCGAAGTCCGGTAGGTGCGCAGGAACGCGACGATATTGGGCGCGCTCTCGGCGAAGCGCGCGTTGGCCCCGATCCAGACTTCGACCGTGGGATAAGCGACGGCGTGGGCGTGAGCGGGATCTTTGGCAAGCGCGGTCCAGTCCTCGGCGCTATAGCCCGGTTCGCTCAGCATGATCATGTCGTAGGCGCCGAGCACCCAGGTCGGACTCCAATAATAAGCCAACACCGGTTCGCCGCGCAGATACGACCCCGCGATCGCCGCCGCCAGCGCCGCGCCGGTGCCGGAGCGGAAATTCGTGAAGTCGTTCTCGAGGCCGTAAGCGCGCAGCTTGTTGGAATTGATGACTTCGCACGACCAGCCGGCAATACAGTTATAAAACCGGCCCTTGGCGGGTTCTTCGGGATCGCGGAAGAGCGATTTATATTTGGGCAGATCGCCGACGGACTTGAGGTCGGGCGCTTCGGCGGCGATGTTTCGCGCCGGATCGCCCTCGACCAGATAGCGCGGCACGTACCAGCCTTGAACCGCGTCGGGGAAATTGATCCCGACCTCGACCACCTGCCCCCGCTTCAAGCCGCGCTGCCAGACGTCGGTGACCGCGTCCTTCCACACTTCCATGGCGATATCGATGTCGCCCTGGGCCACGCCTTGCAGCAGCGGGATCGTGGTGCCGGGGATGACGTCGGTGCGGCAGCCGTAACCGTGTTCGAGAATGAAACGCGCCACGGCATTGTGAAAACCGACCGAATCCCAATCGAGCCCGGCGAAGACGACAGGTCTGTCGACGTCGCAGGCCGATGCACTGACCGGTGCGATAAGAAGCGTTGCTACCGCTGCTGCGCATGAAATCAGGCGTCGCATACGGCCAACATAAAGGCGTGGTTGCTCTGCGCCAAACGATCTTTAAAATTGACGCATGACCAAGCTCGAAATCCGCCAAATCCCGGTACTCAACGACAACTATGTCTACCTCGCGCGCGAGCCCAACAGCTGCGCGGTGGCGGCGATCGACCCTGCCGTCGCCGGGCCCGTGCTCGACGAAGCCAAAAAGCTGGGATGGACCATCACCCACATCCTCAATACCCATCACCATGGCGATCACGTCGGCGGCAATCTCGACATCCAGCGCGCCACCGGTTGCACCATCGTCGGCCCCGGCCACGACCCCGAACGCATCCCGGGCATGAGCGTTCAAGTGAAGGATGGCGATACCTTCAAACTTGGCGAGGCCGAAGCGAAGGTGTTTTTCGTGCCCGGTCATACGCGCGGCCACATCGCCTATTGGTTCAAGGACTCCGACGCGCTGTTCTGCGGCGATACGTTATTTTCCATCGGCTGCGGCCGGCTGTTCGAAGGCACGCCGCAGCAGATGTGGACCAGCCTGTCCACACTCCGCGCCCTGCCCGAAACCACGCGCGTTTATTGCGCGCACGAATATACCCAGAGCAACGTGCGTTTTGCGGTCAGCGTCGATCCGAGCAACAAGGCCCTACGCGCCTACGAGGCCGAGGTGGCCGACAAACGCGCCCGTAACATTCCGACCGTGCCGTCCACGCTGAAACTCGAACGCGCCGCCAATCCGTTCCTGCGCGCCGACGCGCCCGACCTGCAAGCGGCGATGCACATGCAAGGCCGTGACCCGGTCGAGGTGTTCGCCGAGGTCCGCCGCCGGAAGGATACGTTCTAGCGCGATGCGCGTAATTTATTGATCGCGCATCGCGTTATCCGAAAACCGCAAACCACTTTTCGGCGCGATGCGCTAGTACATATGCTGGCCGCCGTTGATGCTGAGCGTCGAGCCGGTGATGAAGTCGGCATCGTCGGCCACCAGAAACATCACGCCACGCGCGATGTCGTCGGCGCGGCCTAAGCGGCCCATGGGAATGCGCGCGATGATCTTTTCCAAAACCGCCGGCGGCACGGCACGCACCATGTCGGTATCCACGTAACCCGGCGCGATGGCGTTAACGGTGATGCCCTTGGCCGCGCCTTCCTGCGCCAGAGCCTTGGTGAAACCATGGATGCCGGATTTGGCGGCGGCATAATTCACCTGGCCATACTGTCCCATCTGGCCGTTGATGGACCCGATGTTGACGATGCGCCCGAAGC
>JAGREB010000129.1 GCA_020446775.1 Paracoccaceae bacterium | reverse complement strand
GTCAAAGACGCGGAAATCCGCGTGCGCGAGGCGCTTTCGGCCAACCTGAAAAACAATCCCTCGGTGCCGCGCGATATCGCGGTCACGCTGGCCAAGGACGTGGATTCCGTCTCTTTGCCGATTTTGTCGCTGTCCGACGTGCTGACCACTGAGGACTTGGTTGAAATCATTCGTTCCAACCAAAGCCAAGCCAAGATGGAAGCGATCGCCGGCCGCAAGACCGTCGACGCCGACGTCGCGGAATCGCTGGCCGAAAAGGCAGGCGAAATTGCATTGGCAAAGCTTGCCGGCAATCCGGGTGCCGATTTGCGCGAAGGCGCGCTCAACCGGATGGTCGACCGCTTCCCCGACAGCGAAAAGATTCAAGATCCGATGGTGCATCGTGCGGCATTGCCGGTGACGATTGTCGAGCGCCTGGTGACGCGCGTGTCCGATCACTTGCGTTCTCACTTGCTGTCGAAGCACCGTATTTCGGAAGACATGGCCCTCGATCTGGTCCTGCAAACGCGCGAGCGCGCGACGGCGGGCCTTGCCATGGGCGTCACCGACGAAAGCCTGTTTGCGTTGGTCCGGCAGTTGGCGATGAACAAGCGCCTGACCGGATCGCTGGTGTTGCGCTCGCTATGCATGGGTAATGTCCGGTTTTTCGAGCAAGCCGTCGCCGCGCTCTCGGGCGTGCCGTTGGCCAATACGCGCATCTTGGTGCATGACTCGGCTGGGTCCGGGCTGAAAGCCGTGTGGTCGAAAGCCAAACTGTCGCCGGCGCTGTTCCCGGCGGTGCGTGCGGCGCTCGATGTCGTCGCCCAGACCGAATTGGACGGCCGCGATCTCGACACCGACCGCTATACCCGCCGGATCATCGAGCGGATTTTGACGCAATATGAAATGTTCGGCGTCGAATTCGCCAACGACGATATCGAATACTTGCTCGGCCGCGTCAGTAAGCTACCGGCCGCCAGCGTCGCGCTGCATTAATCCGAAAAATCTAAGCTGAATCGCGCTTCGCGAAGCGAATTCGCGCGCCTACCACTCGCCCGTGTTCGGCATCGATGTCCACGGCTCTTGCGGTGGCAACGCGCCATCTTTTTGCAAAAGCTCGACCGAGATGTTGTCGGGCGAGCGCACGAATGCCATGCGGCCATCGCGCGGCGGGCGATTGATCGTGACTCCCGCTTTCATAAGTTTTTCACATGCCGCGTAGATGTCATCGACCTGATAGGCGAGGTGGCCGAAATTCCGGCCTCCGGTGTACGTTTCCGGGTCCCAATTGTAGGTCAATTCGACTTGCGCCGAGTCGTCGCCGGGCGCGGCCAGGAACACCAGCGTGAACCGTCCTTTTTCGACGTCGTGGCGCTTCAATTCGCGCAATCCCAATTTGTTGCAATAGAAATCCAGGGACTCGTCGAGGTTGCTCACGCGAACCATAGTGTGCAGATATTTCATGCGTGCTCCGCGTCGTTCGTCGATTAATCGATCGAGCATAAGGGAGCGGGCGGGCGATTTGAAGCCGACAGGGCGTGAGTCAGTTGTGGAGCGCGGTGTGACGTTGTTTGCGGGTCGGCGTTGTCGGAATTTGATGGTGCCGGTATTTGCGGCGGTATGGCTCGCGGCATGCGCGCCAATCGATATGCTCAACGCCT
Organism: Paracoccaceae bacterium; assembly: GCA_020446775.1. GTDB lineage: Bacteria > Pseudomonadota > Alphaproteobacteria > Rhodospirillales > Rhodospirillaceae > VGEM01. The sequence continues at coordinate 2,784 of JAGREB010000129.1, read as the reverse complement.
TGATCCCCGGCGAAGGCTACCACGTCGTCAAAGACGTCCCATACGGCGACGGCCCGCGGCACAAACTGGACATCTATCTTCCGGATTCGCCCGGCCCGAAACCCGCTCCGGTGATCGTTTTCTTCTATGGCGGGTCCTGGACCAGCGGCGAACGCGGCGAATACAAGTTCGTCGGCGAGGCGCTGGCGTCGCGTGGATTTATCGCCGTGGTGCCCGATTACCGCCACCATCCCGAGGGGCTGTTCCCGGGGTTTGTCGAAGACGGTGGCGCGGCGGTGGCGTGGACATCGGCGCATGTCGCCGAGTACGGCGGCGATGCCGGCAAGATCGTGGTCATGGGCCATTCGGCCGGCGCTCATATTGCCGCGCTCCTGGCGTTGGTTCCTCACTTTGTCGCCGACAAGGGCGGGCCCGAAGACGCCATCAAGGGTTTCGTCGGCTTGGCGGGGCCCTATTCGTTCGATCCGCTGGCATTCCGCGGCTCGCGGGAGGTGTTCGCCCGCCTCGACGACATCGATTCGGCGCGGCCGGTTACCTTTGTGCGGACCGATGCGCCGCCGATGCTTTTAATGCACGGCGACGACGACGGCACCGTTGGGCCGTACAACTCGCACGACATGGCTGCGGCGCTGGCAAAAGCGGGCGCGCGTTACGAGTTGCGTACCTATGCCGACACCGGCCACGTGGGATTGATCCTGGCCCTGGCGAAGCCGTTCCAGGGGAATGGCCTCATCCTCGACCGGGTCGCCTCGTTCGTGCGGGGGTTGTTCGCGCCGCCAACGGAGTGAGCACGCTTACTTCTGCCCGAGCGGGTAGGGCCGTATCGTGCGAATGCGCTCGATTTCGGCCATGTCCTTGGGCGGGGCCTGCCACAACGGCGCGTTCTCGCGGATGTATTTTTTCACCAATTCGTTGGGAATATCGTCGAAAGCGGAATACCGCCAAGACACCGCGCTCGACATGATCGGGCCGGGGCCGGTGCCGGTCCAAGTGTATTGATACCGTTCCTGCTCATTCAAATCGGGGTCCGGACGCATAAAGAAATCGTTCACTTCGAAGCGCTGCACGCGTTCGCCATTGCCGCGGTCGCGGTCGATGAACATGGCGTAGTTGAAGTGTGTCACGTTGCCGATCTTGCGGACCGAATAATTGCGCCGCGGTTCCTCGTCGGCGATGACGCGGCCATCGTGGCTTTGCACCGAATAAACAATTTCGTCGCCGTCGAGGGTGTAGGTCTTCATTTGGTAGGGATAGGCAATCGGCCGACGCGGTTTGCCGTCGGGACCTAAGGCGATCTCGCCGGTCTTGGGGTCGATGGTGATGAATATCTTGCGTGACAGTTGAATCCAGGTGTTCGGCTTGGTTTCGTCGCGCATGACAATCGACATGTCGGTGCCGGTCATATAGCCGATGGTTTCGCCTTCGGGGTTCGACTTGACGATACCTTCCGAGTACCAGAACACGGGCTTGCCGTCGCCCGCGCGCATCTTGATCCAGGCGTCGAACAACTCGGGCGTAAATCCGCCGGCCTGCGCGTGCGTTGCGGCCGATACGGCCGCGAGCGCCAACGCGGCCAAGAAGGTTTTGATCGCATTCGTCATCATTCCAATCCCCTTACAACGGAAATTCGGCGTAGAGCCAAATCTTCTCCACATCGGCCTTGAAGGCCGCCGCGTCATAGCGTGCATACCGGGCGCCGACCGTGACCCAGCCGAGTACGCTGGCGTTTAGGTCGGCGTCGAATTCCCGGCCATATCGACGTCCGCTCCCAGCCGGCTGGAAATCGTGGACGCGCAGGTCGAGTTTCGGCGTCTTGAAGATTTCGCCGTCCGGGAGTTGATACACCACGCGGGCATGGGTATCGCGCAAGCCCGATGGCGGGGTCATCAAGAACATGTCGGCCCAACCGTTGTGGCGGTGCAGGGTCGCTAACGGGGTCTGAATGGCGCTGACACCATCGCCGCCCAATCGCTCGATACCGGCATAGACGCTCCATGCACCCCATTTGAGCGCCGGGCGGATCAGCCAGTACGACAGGCTGTAATTCGCCGGATTGGCGGCGGCGTCTTTTTGGTTCGCGAATTCCGCTTCCAGCAGGAACGACGTTTCCGGGGTCACGGGCCACATGCCGTCGTAACGCAGGCCGAACGTCTTGGATGAGAACTGCGGAACCGGCTTCAGGTCGAGAATGTAGGCGTAGGCGGTTACCAAGCTACGCGGGATCAGGTTGGTGGTGATGGCCGCCGCGTGGCTATCGCTTTGCCAATGGCCGCCCGGATTGTCACCAAGGATACGGTTAACGCGGTCGAGGTAGGCGTAGCGGATCGAGACGCCGTCAATGATGCGGGTTTCGAACGCGACCGCGTCGAACGTCTGGTCGTTCTGGCGGAAACCGACCGAACCAATCCAGCGCTCGGTTTCGTAGTTGAGGGTTTGGCGTCCGACAACAATGCGGTCGCGTGCCAAGCCGTCATTGCCGGCGCCGGTCCAAGTGAGGTAGGCCTGATTGACCACGGCTTGGTCGGGGTCGGCAATCACCGGCAGATCAGTGCGGCCGTTGACCCCGTCGTTACGCCGTTCATCGAGCTTACGGGTGCCTTCAAGCTCAGCGCCCAGCGAGAAGCCGTTATACGCGGCGGTTTCGTAACCCAGCCGCACACGCGCCGTCGTGGCATGGGCGGAGCGGGCAAATCCGTCATCGTCGACGTTTTCATATCGCAGGCGAAGATGGCCGAACACCGATCCGTCTGCCAGCGCATCGCCAAGCGTTTCGGCGTTGGCGAC
>JAGREB010000128.1 GCA_020446775.1 Paracoccaceae bacterium | reverse complement strand
CCCATCGGCACGTCGTCGGTGATGACGGCGACCTCGGCTTCCATATCGCAACCCCACGCCGGATCGGCGATGACAATCGGATCGCGCGGCCCGAGAAAACTATCGGATCCACCCTGGTACATCAGGGGATCGGAATAAAACGAGTCGGGCACTTGAGCGTTGCGCGCTTTGCGCACGAGTTCGACGTGATTGAGGTATGCGGAACCGTCCGCCCATTGATACGCGCGCGGCAACGGCGAATGGCACGAGGTTTGGTCAAACGGATTCGATGGAGCGCTTCCCGCTTCGAGGTCCGCCGCCATTTCCCGCAGCCTCGGCGCAACCTCTTTCCAACGATCGAGGGCGTCTTGCAGCGTCGGGGCAAGGTCACCCGTGGCGCGACAACGCGTCAGGTCTTGAGAAACGACGACCAGCGACCCGTCGCGGGTTCCGTCTTTGAGAGTTGCGAGTTTCATTTCGCCGCCGCGGATCGCGCTTCGGCATGCAGCCATGCGGCGTGCTTTGGCGCGCGTTTCGTCTGGTTCCATTCCTCGAGCATGGCCGGCGCGACGCGCTTCAGGTCCGCGATCTGATCCGGCGTTCCCGTATTGCTGGCGAGCTCGAGGCGATGACCATTCGGATCGAAGAAGTAGATGGACTTGAAAATTCCGTGATTGGTGACACCGACGACATCGATGCCGCACGCCTCCACATGGCGTTTCGCCGCCAAAAGGGCGTCTTCGCCGGCGACTTCAAAGGCGATGTGTTGAACCCATGCCGGGGTCTTTTCGTCGCGCCCCATTTCGGGCTGTTCGGGCAATTCGAAGAACGCCAGCACATTCCCCATTCCCGCATCCAGGAATACGTGCATGTACGGGTCGTATTCGCCGGTCGAAGGGACGTTATCCTCCGCAAACGCAATCGTGTACTCCATGCCGAGAACGCGGCGGTAAAAATCGACGGTTTCCTTGGCGTTCTTGCAGCGATAGGCGACATGATGAATGCGCGCCAATTGCGGTGGATGCGTCGTGGCGGACGATTTCATGGCGCGGACTCGGTTTTCAAGACGCCGCGGCGAACTTGATCGCGCTCCATGCTCTTGAACAGCGCGCTAAAATTGCCCTCGCCGAAACCTTCGTCCTTCTTGCGTTGGATGAACTCGAAGAATACCGGCCCCAACAGGCATTCGGAAAATATCTGCAACAAAAGGCGCGGGTCGCCTTGGTCCGTGGAACCGTCCAGCAACAATCCGCGCTTCTTGAGGTCCTCGACCGGCTCGCCGTGATTGGGCAGCCGTTCCTCGAGCATCTCATAATATGTATCGGGCGGCGCGGTCATCAATGGGACACCGCTGGCGCGCAGTTTGTCGACCGCGGCGTAAATGTCGGGTGTTGAAAACGCGATGTGCTGCACGCCTTCGCCATTGAACTTCATCAAGTATTCTTCGATTTGGCCGCCGCCACCCGCTTTTTCTTCATTCAATGGGATGCGGATCTTGCCGTCGGGCGCCGACATCGCTTTGGACTGCAAACCGGTGTATTCGCCTTTGATGTCGAAATAGCGGATTTCCCGGAACCCGAAGAGCCGCTCATAGAATCCGGCCCAATGGGCCATGCGGCCTTTGTAAACGTTGTGGGTCAGGTGATCGATCACGTCGAGGCCTAGTCCGGCCGGGTGACGATCGACATTGGGAAGGTATTTAAAGTCGATGTCGTAGATATCGGCGTCTTCGTCGTAGCGATCGACCAAGTAAATCAACGCGCCGCCGATTCCCTTGATGGCGGGAATCCTAAGTTCCATCGGGCCGACAGGAACATCCGCCGGTTCCGCGCCCAATTGCAGAAGACGGTCGTACGCGACGCGGGCGTCTTTGACGCGAAAGGCGAGCCCGCACACGCCGGCCCCGTGTTCGTCGCGGAAGAATGCCGCCGGTGCTGGCTTCCCCTCGTAATTGAGAATAATATTGATCTGGCCTTGACGGAGCAGATCCACCGCTTTCGAGCGGTGGGTCGCCACTTTCGAAAAGCCAAGCGCACCGAACACGCGCGCCATCTCTTCGGGATTGTCGGCCGTGAATTCAATGAACTCGAAACCATCAAGCCCAATCGGGTTGTCTGAAAGTTCGCTCACGGAGTCCCCCTTCCTCAAGAGATCGGCTAGCCTCGGGCCGCCTGCGGTTTCGTGCCGGTGGCATTATGTTGTCTATATCAACTAGTTGACGTCAACAACTATTTGGGCCGAATGAAACCGATCGTCCTGGCCGACCTCTGGACCTACCAAGTGGCTGTTTTGGCAGAGAAAATCTCGCGCCATACGGCCGAGGTCGCCCGCAAGGAAGGACTGACGGTAGCCCAGTGGCGGGTGCTGGCCGCCATCGCTGAGGTCCCCGGACGCACGGCGAAACAAGTCGAAGACATCACGCCAATGGATAAAGCCTCGATCAGCCGCGCGGTCAGACACCTGATCCAAACCGAGAGCGTAACGCGCCGGTCTTCCGACGCCGACGGCCGCATCGCACACCTTCATCTGACGGCGAAGGGCGAGAAGCTCTACGACTTGATCGCGCCGGAAATAAAATCGCATGCCAATGAAATGATCCGCCGGCTCGCGCCGGAGGAACGAACGGCTTTCCGTGGCGTGCTGAAGAACTTGGTTGAAGGTTTTGGCGGAACGTCTGCGGGCAGAGACAACTGATTGCCCGAGGCCGGACGCGGCTTACCGTTCGAAATCCAATACGATCTTTCCCCGCGCGGTGCGGCTTTCGCTGTATTCGTGCGCATCGGCGATTTGTGCCAACGCATAGACCCGGTCTACGACCGGTGTGATCTTTCCCAATTCCAGCAGGCGCGAGACTTGAGCAAGCGCCGCACCGTTCGGCTGCATGAATGACCAGTAGTAATTCCGCCCGAGCTTTTTCTGCGCCGCGGCCCGGCAGGCATATTCTTCCTCGGCAAGGCGCGTTCCGGCTTCGACGCCATGCTGATCGGCAAGCTTGACCTTGGGCGACACGATCGTCACATAGCTCGCACCAGCGCCGTTCTTCAACGTCGCAAGAAGCTCGTCCTCCATGTCGAACGCAGAATCGAAAACCGCGTCGTAGTCCTTGAGAACCTCGCTGACGCGTTCGCGCTTATAGTCGACCACGCGATCCGCCCCCAGAGATTTTACGAAAGCGACGTTGCCGGTGCTGCATGTCGACGCCACATACGCGCCCCAGGCTTTCATCAATTGGATGGCGAAACTGCCGACACCGCCGGCCCCGCGCGCAATAACGACGCGCTTCCCAGGCGCCGCCGCTTCCGTCAGTCCGCCCAAATCGACCAACGCACTCCAAGTTGTCATTGCGACAAATGGGATCGCGGCCGCGGCCACGAACGTAAGGTTCCGCGGCATGGCCGCGACTTCATTCGCCGCGACGCTGATGTATTCCGCGATCGCTGCACGCGTCGGCGCGGTGAAAACTTTGTCGCCCTTGGCGAAGCCGGTAACGCCATCGCCGACCGCTTCGATAACGCCCGCGGCATCGCGGCCGAGACGCATGGGGAACGCAGAGGTGCCAACCTGCCCTTTCGATTTGAAGACTTCGCGTCCATATCCGCTGCGGATCGCACAATCGACCGGGTTTACGGACGCCGCTTTGACATTGATGAGAACTTCGCCGAACGCGGGGACCGGTTTCGGCGCATTGTCGACGAGTTCCAAGACATCACGGGCCGCGCCGTACCTGCTGAATTCAACCGTTCTCATACACACAGACTTTCGGGGACGGTCACAGCATTAGGTACGCAGCATGTCCCAAGGCGTCATGCCTTCGGGGAGTTTGGGGCGCTTGGTAATCTCCGCGAACGGCACGCCGGCCTTATGCTGTGCGATCACTTCTTCCGGATCGAAAATAATGCCCATGGGGTTCTCAAGGTACGCACCGGCGGCAAAGAACGCCTGAATCTCTTCAACGCTGGAGAACACGTCGATCATCATTTCGACACGGTTTCCGTCCGGGTCTTTGTAGTACATCGACAAGGACGGGCCGTGATTGATGCACCAAAACGGCAAGATCCCCTCGCCCTCGAGGCGCTTGTACGTGCTTAAGAGTTCGCCAAGGTCGTGATAGCTGAACGACATATGATCGAGCCCGGTCGATTTGTCGGCAGGGGTCTCCAGATCCGGCATCTGGATAATCGCGATTCGATGGTGTTCGTCGTCGTAGGTGATGAATCCCATGCTGGAATCGCGAAACGCGATTTCCGCTTCCAAAAGCTTGCAATAAAACGCCAGCATCTCGTCGATACGTTTGGTCCGTATGGCGACATGGCCGAGTTTATAGGGGGCCAGTTTGCCGCGCTCCTTGGCCGTTTTCGGCATTCCTGTGTATTGCGTCATCGCGTCGTACTCGCTCTCTGCGCCTTGCGGATAAGTCCGGCCTTACGCCGGTTCGGGAATTACGGTGTTCTCGATCGCGCCAAGGCCGTCGATCTCGACGCGGACCTTCGCGCCGGCTTTCAGGAATTGCGGCGGATTCATCATGGCGCCAATGCCGCTCGGCGTCCCTGTCGCCAGGATATCCCCGGGTTCCAGCGTAAACACTGTCGTCAACTCTTCGATCATTTGGCCGACACTATATATAAAGTCGCTGGTACTGCCGTCCTGGCGCAATTCGCCGTCGACCCAAGTCCGAATATGCATCTGGCCGGGATCGGGCACCTCGTCCGCGGTCGTCAACCACGGCCCGGTGGGGCCATGCGTATCGAAAGACTTGCCTAAATGCGCGGTCGGCGCGCGCAATTGCCAATCGCGCACGCTGACGTCGTTGCAAACCATGTACCCTGCGATGACGCGGGCGGCATCGCCTGCCTTCACATGACGGCACCGCGTGCCGATCACGAACGCCATCTCGCCTTCGTAATCCAGCTGGTCGGATACCTTGGGAAGATGAATCGGATCGTAGGGGCCAACGACGCAAGTCACCTGCTTGTTGAACCACACTTGGTTATTCGGAATCTGAATCGGCAATCCGCTACGGCGAATTTCTTCGACGTGAGCCTTGAAGCTGAGACCGAGGCCCAAAAACTTGCGCGGATTGGGGACCGGCGCTTCGAGACGAACTTGCGAAAGCGCAACACGCCCCGCCTTACCGCCGGCCGCGCGGCGGCAAGCGGCCAGCGCGTCGGGCCCGGCCGCGAGCAAAGCCGTCATATCTGCCGCTAAGCTCGGCGCTGCGACCGAAAGATCGATCAGTTCGTCGCCGTCCACAAGACCGAGCCGGCGCCCTTTTGAATCTGAAAAAGACGCGATCTTCATGGTGACGAATGGCCTCCGGCCGGCGGAACGATCTCGGTCTTGAATATCACCCGCAACTGCCGCTCTGCGAAACGCCAAACGCCGTCGGAACCTTTTTCAAAAACATCGAGCGAATCCCCGACCATGAGTCCCGGGGTTGACGACGGCGGGGCGCCTTTCGCCAAGTAGGTTTGCACGACCATTTCAGCCTTCAGGCGTGTCGGACTGACCGGCTCCAACCTGAGATTCATCCACTGGTGTCGCGAGAGGATATCTCCTTGGCGATCACGATTTCGAAAATGTTCCGCAATCTGATCTCGGCCGTGGGCCGTGAACATCGGCGTCACGATCTTGCCGTCCGCGATGAACAATTCCGCTACCGTTTCGGCACGCGCATGATCGACGCGCCAACAAAACTCGGTCAGCAAATCCTCCACCGCAATTCGATCTTCTACCGGGATAGCCACGTCTTATATCCCTCACTGGTCCACACAATTCCAATCGAGGTCCGCCGGCGGCATCGCCTCCGGCGGACCTCGACATGGAAATCCGCGATCTTTCCGCGACTCTAAAAGCGGAACGCGGTGCTGATTCCGAAGGTGCGCGGATCGTTGATCAGGCCCAAACGGATTTTATCGGTATCGTATTTTGCGACAGGCCCCCCGCCACGGTAGTAATCCTTGTCGGTCACGTTGTTTACCCAACCCGAGACCGACCAACTTTCCGCGGCGTTTTCCCACGTGATACGGACGTCGCCTTTGGTATAGGCGTTCCCCCACAGCGTTCCGAATTCGGTGATGATCTCGTCCACGCTGACGATATCGCCGTGAAAGGTGATGGTGCCGGCACTATCCAGCGGATAGACGTAATCGGCCATCAGGCTGAAATTGTGCTTCGGAACACCGCCGATCCGCTTTCCCGACCGGTCGAACGTGTGTGCAAGGTCGGAAAATCCCGGCTGTTGCGAAATGAATTGCTTGTATTCCGGATCGATCAGCGACGCGCCGCCCCGCACCGTCAAGCGGTCGGTCAGCAATGCGGCAATTTCGAGTTCGACACCGCGGCTCTTTGCCGACGCCGTGCTGGTCGTCGGCGCACCGTTGACGTCGAAGGTTTGGAGTTGAAGGTTTTTGTAGTCGCTGTAGAACGCGGAAGCGTTGAACAGGAAACGGCGGTCCATGAATTCGCCCTTGAAGCCGACTTCGTAGTTGACGACGTCTTCGGGCGAGAATTCACGGAGCGGCGGCGCCGGCGGCTGGCCTTGGAACCCGCCGCTTTTGAAACCCTTGGCAATGCTGGCGTAGACAAATGCCTCGTCGGTGATCTCGAAGTCGATGACGCCACGCGGCGACAACCGGTTCCAACGCTTCGAATCCGATGTCGAGAAGTTCGCGTTAATGAACGGCGTGATCGGTCCGTTGGCCGTAATTCCGGGAATCCGGGTCGCGACGCCATCGACGCCGAGTTCTTTTTTCTCGGTCGTGTAACGCACGCCGGCGGTCACCGTGACTCGATCGGACACGCGGTAGTTTGCTTCACCGAACAGCGCATACGAATCCGTATCGATACGTTGTGTGAATTTGGCGATGCCGCTAAACGGCGGCACGTTGCGGTATGTATCCGCCTGTTTCGTGCCTTCTTCGTGGAAATAATAAGCGCCGACCGTCCAGGCAAGGCGGTTCTCGGAACCGGCATCGTTGGGCACATTCGAAACCAATCTGAATTCCTGACTGAACGACCAGGTATCTTCGTCTGTAGTTCCGAAAGATGTGACTTCTTTCGCCCGGCCATTGTCTTCCTGAAGGTAACTGTCTTCGGAGCGCGCGCCGGTGATAGAGATGAAGTCGAACGTATCGGCCGCGTAGTCGAGATTGATCAGGCCGCCGTAGGTTTCCATCCCCTGGCGTCCGTTCGTACCGGACCGCGCGGTGCGCAATTTCGCTTCTTGCGTCGGGGGCGTCACGCCGGGGCGCGGCGCACCCGTCACCGGATTGTTCGTGAAGAATACGTACTTCAAGCCGGGCACGTCGGAGATGATGCTTTTCAGAACGCCATCCTGTTTGCTGCGAATCCAGTCGCCGACGACACTGACGGTCAATGCATCGGATGGCGTGAATTTCAACGTGGCGCGGCCGCCGACAACGTCGATGTTGTTGGCCGACTCACCGGTTGTCAGGTTCTCGTAAAGGCCGTCGCGCTGATCGACGTTGAAGGCGATGCGCCCGTAAACCTTACCGTCGGAGAGCGGTCCGCTGACGGCGCCTTTCACGGTGACGCGGTCGAAGCTGCCGTAAGCGGCTTCCAAATAACCTGACGGCTCTTCGGTGGGCTCGCGCGTGATGATGTTGATGGCGCCGGCAGTGGCGTTCTTGCCGTAGAGAGTCCCTTGAGGACCGCGCAGGACCTCGACGCGCTGCACGTCGAACATGGCCATGTTGGCCTCGGCTTGGCGCGGAACATAAATGTCGTTCAGGAATACGGCGACGCCGGGATCGGCGCTCAGGTCTTCGCTGGTGCGGCCGATACCGCGAATTGTGTATTTTTCCGACCCGACCGCTTCCGCGTAAATGTGAAGGCTCGGCGTGAACTGCGACAACCCTTCGGTCGTCGCAATGTTGAGGCGTTCGAGCATCCTGCCTTCCATCGCGGTGATGGAAATCGGCACGTCGGAGAGATTCTGCTCGCGGCGCTGCGCGGTGACGACGATTTCTTCCAACGCCATTCCGCCTTGTTGCGCGGACGCCGGCAGCGCCAAGCTCATGGCAACGCCGGACAGCAATAGTGCGCGATAATGAGTGTGTTTCATGGACTCCCCCCGTTTCCCAGTATGTCCAAATACACCCGCACCACCCCGGGCGGACATGCCGCGCGCGGGCCTCCTGTGGCACGGGAAGCTGAGACCACCGTACGTCGATTGTCGACAATATGCAATGGGGCGGGTTAGTCGCGCCTGTCCGGTTTTGCCGCACTGCGGAAAAACGACATCAGCGCCGTGAGGTCGCGTTCCAAATGGCCGGCTTCGGCGACGTTTCGATAAACTGTGGCAGCCGCGGTTGCGACTGGCATCGGACATTCGGCGGCCTCCGCCATCTCGGTCACCATGCCGATATCTTTGAGCATGGTGTAAATTTGGCCCAGCGGCGGCGCATCGGTCCCCGTTGCAAAGCGCGGCCCGAATATCCCGAGCAATGTCGAGTCAGCCCAGCCGCCGCGCAGCGCCTCCACCACACGCGATGGGTCCAACCCCTCGTGTTCGGCGAGACTCACCGCTTCGGCGATGATTGCGATATGGCTCGCGACAATCGCTTGATTGCACATCTTGACGGCCAGACCCGACCCCGTGGGACCAAAATGCGTGAGGCGTTGCCCGAGGTGCCGAAGGACGGGCGTCGCGGCGGCAACGGCGGCATCGTCTCCGCCGAGAAATATCGTCAGCGTTCCGGCGGATGCGCCCCCAACCCCGCCCGATACGGGCGCGTCGATCCAGCGCGCCCCTGTGGCGGCGCGAAGCTTGGCGTCGGCGGTTTTCACCCATGGCGCGCTGATCGTCGAAAAATCCACGACGGCGCAATCGCGCCGGATTGTTTCGGTGACTCCATGCAGGCCGAAGACAGTCCGCTCGACCGCGTCAGTATCCAGGAGACACATCAAGACGAAATCCGCATCTGCCGCCGCTTCGGCCGGAGTTGCACAAATATGTGTCTGCGTGCCGCGGAACGGCGCGCATTTTTCTGGAGATCGATTCCAAACATTGACGGCGTAACCGGCGTCCAGCAATCGGCGGGTCATAGGCGCTCCCATGAGTCCGAGACCGAGATAGGCAAGACGAGGCTTTTGGCCGGGCATGACCGTCACCACGATTGAACTCCGGAATGCGTCACGGCGCCCAAATGCGCTTGGCCGACGCAGTTGGCGTATTTCTCCAAAAGCCCGCCGATTTGCGACGGCGGCCGAGGCGATAAACGCGCGCGCCGTGCGTGCCACTCGTCATCCGATAATAGGACATCCATGGTCCCGGCGGCCGCATCGACGCGAATTCGGTCCCCATTCTGAACCAGTCCGATCGCCCCGCCCGCCGCAGCCTCGGGCGATACGTGACCAATACACATGCCGCGTGTCGCGCCTGAAAACCGGCCGTCGGTTACTAAGGCGACTTTCTCGCCCATGCCTTGGCCGTAAATCAGAGCCGTGACACCGAGCATTTCGCGCATACCGGGTCCGCCGCGCGGGCCTTCGTTGCGGATGACGATAACGCTGCCCGGCGCATACGCTCGCTCCCGCACCGCTTTAACCGCGCTGTCTTCGCCTTCGAAAACCAGTGCCGGTCCTTCGAATACCTGCGACGCCAATCCGGCCGTTTTCACCAACGCGCCGTCCGGACACAGATTCCCTTTCAACACCGAAAGTCCGCCTGTGTCGGATATCGGAGCTTCGCAAGCGCGCACGACCCGATTGTCCACCGGCGCGGCGTGTTCAAGATCGCGTGCCAGCGCGTTGCCGCTCAATGTCAGGCAATCGCCGTCGATATACCCGGCGTCCAACAACGCACGGAGCACGACGGGAACGCCGCCGATTTGATCGAGATGAAACGCCAGGAATTTGCCGCCGGGTTTAAGATCCGCAAGCAATGGCGTGCGCTTGAACACCTCTCCGATTTCATCGAGGGGAAAAGAAATTCCCGCTTCGTGCGCAATGGCCGAAAGGTGCAACGCCGCATTGGTCGACCCGCCCGTGGCGGCGACCGCCGCCGCGGCGTTCATCAAACTCCGCTTGGTCACGAGATCGCGCGGCAATGGGCCACCGCCGCGCAATATCTCCATCACTCGCGTGCCGACTGCACGAGACAATGCGGACCGGCGATCATCGACTGCGGGAATCGTCGCCGACCCCAACACCGCTAGGCCCAGCGTTTCGGCCACCATGCCCATGGTGTTGGCGGTGAACTGACCCGGGCACGACCCTGCGGTGGGAACAGCAGCGCGCTCAATGGCGTCGAGTCGCGCCCGATTCATCGTACCGGCGTAGACCGCACCGACCGCTTCGTAGGCATCGAGGATCGTAACCTCTTCGCCGTCCAAATTGCCGGGTAATGTGCTGCCGCCATAAAGGAATGCGGCGGGCACGTTCAACCGGACCATCGCCATCATCATGCCGGGCAACGTCTTGTCGCAGCCGGCGAGACCTACGACGGCATCATATGCGTGACCGCGAACGACGGCTTCGACGCTATCGGCGACAAGCTCCCGCGAGATCAAAGAAAACTTCATGCCGGCGTGATTCATCGACATACTGTCGGCGACCGACGCGGTGGAAAACCGCCGTGCGTTTCCTCCGGCCGCTTGAACGCCGTCGGCGACGCGATCCGCAAATTGGTTCAACAGTAGATTACACGGCGTGTTTTCAGCGCCCGCGGACGCGATCCCGACGAACGGCTTTGCAAGATCGACGTCGGTTAAACCCATGCCGCGCAAAAATGCGCGATGCGGCGCGCGGTCGAGTCCGTCGACCGTGACGCGTGAGCGCCATTCGCGGGCGGGCGTGTCAGCGTTCTTTGTCATGACTTCTCTTGCCGCTCCGCCTTCAGCTTCGGCGCTTGGAAACCGCCCGTCAAAAATCCGTGATGCAAGCCCATTAGCGCTTTCCAAATTTAGTCGACAATATACAATCTGGCCTCTCTTGGCCACCGTCGCGCGTATCCGTCAACGATGCGCACGCCGCGCCGCCAAGAACCGGGGGAACGTGGGGAGGGCCACATCATGACGTCGAACCGCACGGTCGACATTACTACTGTCATCGACAGCGCACACGTCAGCAGTTTCCAGATCAGGACAATCGCATTGTGCTTCGTGCTGTCGATGGTCGACGGCTTCGACATGCAAGCGATTGCCTATGTTGCGCCTGCGATGGCCGCGGATTGGGGCGTCGCCGGCCCCTCGTTCGGTCCCGTTTTTGGGATCGGCTTACTTGGCTCGACCATCGGCACGGTGCTCTTCGGCCCGGCCGGCGATCGATTCGGCCGCAAGACCGTGCTGATTCCATCGATCTTGGTATTCGGTACGTGCTCGATCTTGACGATATCCGCGTCCACGATGGACGACCTCATGATCTACCGGCTGATCACAGGGATCGGTCTTGGCGGCGCGCTCCCCAACATCATTGCCCTCGCCTCCGAATACGCGCCGAAACGCCGCCGCGCATCGCTCGTGACAATCATGTTTTGCGGCTTCCCGTTTGGCGCCGTGGTCGGCGGCATCATCAGTGCCCGCTTGATTCCCGCCTACGGCTGGGAAGCGGTTTTCATTCTTGGTGGCGGGCTCGCGCTGGTGGCGTTGCCGGTCACGTGGTTCTTGATGCCGGAATCGATTCGTTTCCTGGCGATGCGTCAAGGCATGGCCGAAAAAGCGGCTGCCATTCTGCGCCGCATCGATCCGGCCGGAAATTTTTCGGACTCGGATCGGTTCGTCATCGGTGAGCATGCCATGACAGGTGCTACCGTCCGCTTGTTGTTCACCGAAAAACGCGCGTTCGGAACTTTGATGATCTGGACGTTGTTTTTCATGAGTCTGCTGCTGTCCTATTTCATGGTGAACTGGCTTCCCTTGGCGCTCCAACAAGCGGGGCTGCCGCTCACGGCTGCGGTGCTGGCGACGGCGACGCTGAACGCCGGCGGTATTGTCGGGTGCATCGTGTTCGGAAGGGTGATCGACAAACGCGGGCCTTACACGATCATCGGCACCGCGTATTTGATCGGCGCGGTCTTCGTCGGCGCCATCGGGTTCGCTGCGTCCTCGGCCCCGGTTGTCATGGCCGTCGTGTTTGCCGCCGGCTTCTTCGCCATCGGAGCGCAGTTTTGCGCGGTCGCGCTGGTTACCGAATTCTATGCGACGGCAATCCGTGCCACCGGTGTCGGCTGGTCCATGGGCATCGGCCGCATCGGATCGATGATCGGTCCGGTGGTCGGTGGAGTTTTGCTCGGCGCCGGACTGGGCATCGACATGCTCTTTCTCTGCGCGGCGATCACGCCGGTATTGGCCGGATTGGCGGTCTTCGCAATGGCACGCTCGCCCCAAAATGCGGCGGCGTCTCAATCCGCCGCGTCACATTGAATGGCATTTATCGGGAGAGTCTCATGACCACGATTTCAAGACGTTCGATCCTGGCGGCAACCGCCGTGCTTGCGGCCGGCGCAGCGCCGGGCTTAGGCAAAGCCCAGCCGGCGGTCACCGATTTCAGCCGCAACCGTCTCGTTCTTCTCGGCACCAAGGGCGGTCCCAACGTGTGGAACGACGTTCACGTCCCGTCGAGCAACTTGCTGATTTACGACGGCGTACCCTACCTGATCGATGCCGGCTTCGGCGTGACGTTTAGGCTTCTGCAAGCGCACGTCGATCTGGCCGACCTGCGATATGTCTTCATTACGCACCTTCATTCCGATCACAGCATTGAACTTGGACCGCTGCTGTACAATGCCTGGGTCAACGGATTGCAGCATCAAGTGGACGCGTACGGTCCTGCGGGAATCGAGAATCTGGTCGCAGCGTCCTGGGACGCCAACCGTTTCGATATCGATACGCGGATCGTCGACGAAGGCCGTTCCGATCCGCGCAAGTTGGTCGAGGCCAAACGTTTCGATGAAGGCGTCATCATGTCCGGCAACGGCGTAAAGGTCAGCGCCCTGCGCAACAAACATCCGCCGATCACGGACAGCTACGCGTTGAAATTCGAATTCGGGTCCAAGAGCATCGTGTTCTCGGGCGACACAACCTATTTCCCGCCTTTGGCCGAGTTTGCGAAAGGCGCGGACATCTTGGTTCATGAAATCATGTACAGGCCATGGGTCGAGGCCAAAAAGAAACTCGGCCCCAGCGAAGAAGAATTGGTCAAACACCTGCTGGCGTCTCACACGGTTCCCGAAGATGTGGGCCGGATCGCGTCGCAAGCCGGCGTGAAGAAGCTCGTCCTCAATCATTTCGTGCCCGCGCCGAGCCGGGAATTTCCACCCGACCTTTGGCTGAAGGCGGTTTCAACCACCTTCGATGGCGAAATCGTCGTCGGCGATGACCTGATGGAGATTCCGTTGCCGTAACTGTGGCAACAGAGCCTTGACGCGGACCATATCGTTGATATCAAATGATTTTTATCTTTCCCGCGACATCGCGGGGAATAAACGTTTGCATATGGGGTTGGCCCGCGCGGTCTCGATGGGGGAACCGCCAAGGGACAACAAGAATTCTCCGCTTGGGGCCATCGTGAAAAAGCCGAACGCTACGTCGATCATTCCGCGCAAGTCGCTTCAGGCCGAGGTCGTCACACGATTGCGCGACGAAATCGTAGCCGGAACACTCAAACCGGGCACGCGCATGCAAGAGCAGGCGTTGAGCGAGCGCTATGGCATTTCGCGGTCTCCGTTACGTGAAGCGTTCAATGTCCTGGCAAGCGAAGACCTTTTGACATTGATGCCCAATCGGGGCGCGGTGGTCTCGACCCCGACCCTGGAGGCCGCCGAGCAGCACTTCGATCTGCTCGTCATGCTCGAATGTCGCGGGATCGAGCTCGCGTGCAAGCGCGCCACCAAACAGCAACTCGATGAGATCGCCAAATTGCATGAGCGCATGTGCAAGGCGGCCGATGCGGAAGACCGCAAAGCATACTTTGAACTCAATAACCGCATTCACCGCGCCATCATGCTCGCGAGCAACAACGACGTGCTTGCGCGGTACCACCAAATGGTCGTGAGACAAGTCGTCCGCGTTCAGAATTTGTACGGAATTACCGGGGAGAACCCGCGCGACTCTATCGTCGAGCACGAGCGGTTCATCCGGGCATTGTTGAAGGGAAACGCCGCGAAGGCACTTGCGGCGTTACAGGCTCACCTCGGCACGGCGGATCGAATGCTGCATTCGCGCCTGCGCGCGAAAAGTCATCCACTGACGCAAAGCGCACCCAAGAAAAAGAATAAAGCGGCTCGGCGAGCCTTATAACGTGAGCGCCGCTCCACGCAATCATCTAATAAATAATCCGGTACGAGCGTTTCCCTAGGCGGGCGATATGGGCTGGTTAGGCGGGTATAGGTTTCTCGCCTTGAAAGGCCGCGCGAAGGACTTGATGATTGGGGACGGATCGAACATCCGTTCGCCGCTTTATCGGCGCGCGTCCCACGGGCAGCGCCGGTAAGGCCTTCAAGTCCGGGTTGCCTATGCATCTTTAACCGCGCGGGTTGTTGCAAATGAATCCAATCATCGTCGGGTGGGGCCACACCAAGTTCGGCAAGCACGATGCCCTCGACATCGAAGACCTGATCGCCATGGCGGCCAGGGAAGCCATCGATCACGCCGGCGTCGCACCGGGCGACATCGACGCCGTCTGGTTAGGCCAATTCAATTCCGGTTTGGTGCCGGATGGCTTTTGCTCATCCATGATTCTCGGCGCCGATCCGGCGCTTCGATTCAAACCCGCCACGCGCTGCGAAAACGCCTGCGCCTCCGGCGCCACCGCGATCTATGCTGCACTCGATGCCGTCAACAGCGGGCGCGTACGCACTGCCTTGGTCGTCGGCGCGGAAAAAATGACCGGGCTCGATACGGCGGGCGTGACGAAAGCCTTGGCCGGCGCCAGTTATCAGCGCGAAGAGCGCGGCGTTTCGTTTCCGCAAATCTTCGCGCGTTTCGCCAATGCCTACCGCGACGCCTACGGCGATCCGACCGAAGCCATGGCCCGCGTTGCCGTGAAAAATCATCACAACGCCATGCGCAATCCGCTGGCGCAAATGCACCGCGAACTAACCCTTGAGTTCTGCCTGACGCCTTCCGAGAAAAATCCCATGATCGCCGACCCGATCAAGGTCAGCGACTGCTCGCTGATTTCCGACGGTGCGGCGGCGATTGTCGTCGCCCGCGGCGACATGGCAGCGTCGTTCCCGCGCGCCGTTCGGTTCCGGGCCGCCGAACTGGTGAATGATTTCCTGCCGTTGTCGCGCAAAAACCTGGCCGCTTTCGAAGGCCCGGGCGAAGCCTTTCGCCGTGCGTACCGCGCCGCAAGCGCAACGGTTGACGACATCGACTTCGCCGAGGTCCACGATTGTTTCACCATCGCCGAAGTCATGACGACCGAAGCGATTGGATTGGCCGCGCCGGGAACCGCGACCAAAGTAATCGCCGAAGGCCAGACCGCGCGGGACGGCGCATTGCCGATCAATCTGTCGGGAGGCTTGAAGGCCAAGGGCCACCCCGTCGGCGCGACCGGTGTTTCCATGCACGTCATGGCCGCACGCCAACTCACCGGGACTGCGGGTGATATGCAGTTGAAGCGCGCGCCCGAACTCGGGCTTTGCTTCAACATGGGCGGCGGCGCAGTCGCGAACTGTGTATCGATCCTGGAGCCGGTCAAGAGTTGAGGCCGCCGGGCCTCGATCGCCCGTACCGGGCAACCGCCCCGGCGGACTTAGGGTTTTTGTTTCGGCGCTTTCGTTGATGTCGATCAAGGAAATCGACCGTCCCTGGCTTAGCGTATTTTCACGACGCAAGTGGCGGAGGGGCCGTTGGCGGAGGGTGGTAAACTCGGAAATTCAACACCGACGCAATATCTGGCGCCAAATAAGGTGTCTCTCGGTGTTCTTCTTGATGTCCTGGCGCTGGGCCTGAGGGACTTTCGCCGCGCGCCCATCTATGGGCTATTTTTCAGCGGAATCTACGTCGTCGGCGGATGGCTGCTGATCCTCCTCCTGCTCTACTTCGATCTCCCCTATCTGGTTTATCCGCTTACAGCGGGGTTCGCACTCATCGCGCCGTTCATTGCCAGCGGCTTTTATGTCGTCAGTCAAAAGCTCGAGACCGATCCGGGCCACGGGATGCGGGCGCTTACCTGGCCCGTTGCGCTTGGAACCGTGACGTCGATGTTCGGACGCGAATTTGCCTGGCTCGCGCTGGTCACCGGGTTTTCGCTGT
>JAGREB010000127.1 GCA_020446775.1 Paracoccaceae bacterium | reverse complement strand
GACCACGGCGCGCTATTACACGCCGAGCGGCCGTTCGATCCAAGCGACCGGGATCGAGCCCGATATCGAAGTCCGTCAGGCCAGCGTCCAACGGGCCGCACCGCCCGTGTTCCGCCGCGCCGAAGCCGACCTGCCGGGGGCGCTTGAGAACGATACTTCCGACCCGGCGGCTGCCGGAAACGACGGCAACGCTGCGGAACAGACCCAGGATACCGAGGATTATCAGCTGGCGCGGGCCCTGGACCTCTTGCAAGGGATCGCCATTTACCAGCGCTCGAGCCTGAATTAGCCGGCCAAGTGCTTGTATTTTAAGGGGCTGTTAAGGGCGGCCCCGGTACAACACCATCGGGGTATCAGCGGCCCGCCGCAGGACAAGACATGCGATCGCACGCGATCGCGTCCCGCATCCGGCGGACCGGGACAACCCATGATGTTTTGACCAAGCGGATCATCCCCATGGCACTGTCATTGGAACCCGTCCTCAACGCCGTCCGGTCGGTGGGCGACAAGGTGAGCGCCCTCATCCGCCGTGACGCCAAGCCGCGCGACCCGTTCGGCGGCGCGAAGATCAGCATGCGATACTGGGTCGGATCGAAGCTCGGCCCGAAGATCGCCATGGGCGTGAGCGGCGCCCTGTTGCTCGGCATTATCGGCATGGTCACCACGGTGGTCATGATGGGCGGCGACGGCGCAGCGCCCGTCGGCGGTTCGCTGTCCGGCATCGAGATCGACGAGGGACCGTCCGCGGAATCTTCGGCGGCGACGGCGGCTTCGGATCGGTCGATCGAACGGCGGCCGTGGCTGACCAATGCCGCGCCGACCGGATCGCGGTTGCTGGGCATCGACGACAGCACGGCGGAATCGAGTTCATCCGAACGGACCGCGGCAGAAAAAAATCAAAACGATTTCAAACCGGGCTCGTTGCCGACCACGACCGCCGACGCGAAGCCGGCGATGGCACCAGTGACGGCACCAGTGACGGCACCGGTCATGGCGCCTCCCGCGGCGGAACACAACGAGCAAACCGTACACACAGAAACGGCCGAAACGCCAAGCGGGGTCAAGTCGACCTCCGACTTGCTGGCGATGGTCAAGCGCGGCGCGGACGCTAAACCTGCGGCTCCGGCCCCAGCGGCCATGGCGCCTCCGGTTATGGAAAAAGCCGCCGAAAAGATGGACGAGAAAGCGGCCAAACCGGCGGCCGGCACCATGCCGAGTATGGCTGAGATGAAGGCTGAGATGACGGCCGAAAACACCGCACCGGCAGAAACACCAGCAGAAACACCAGCAGAAACACCGGCGAAAACGGCCACAGAAACAGCCACAGAAACAACCATGGCAAAGGCAGCGATGCCCGCCATGCCCGAACCGGAAAGTGAGCCCGAACGCGAAAGCAGCCTTGCCCCGGCAGGCGTGGCCCCCGGGGCCCCCGCCCGGATCAGGACTGCCGCCGACGCCAACGACCAGCCGGTCAACACCGGCGGGCGGCCGCGTTTGGTCGAGCCGCGTATGCCGCCCATCGACAAAACGGCCATCAACGCACCGCCGCCGCGTTACGCGGCGCTGACGACCGTCGCCACCGACGCCATGCCGGACCCGGCCACCAGCGCGGCGAAGGTCGCCGTGATCGTGGAAGGTCTGGGTTTGAGTCAAAGCGCGACTGAGGCCGCGATCAACAAGCTGCCGCGCAACGTGACGCTGGCGTTCAGTCCCTACGCCCGCAATCTTAAGGGCTGGCTCGAACGCGCCAAGGCGGCGGGCCATGAGGTCTTGGTCGAAGTCCCGATGGAAAGCAAAGCGTTCCCGGCCGACGATCCCGGTCCGCTCGGCCTATTGACGATGCTGCCCGACGAAGACAACGCCAAGCGGCTTGAAGCGATCTTGACCGAGGCCGCCGGCGTTTCAGGTATTTACGACCGCCTCGGCAGCAAGTTCCGCGAGTCGGAATCGGACATCGACCTGGTACTCGGAAAGCTCAAGGAAAAAAGCCTGTTTTACGTGCAGGGCCGCCCGGGCGTGCGCGTCGGTGTGGGCGGGGTCCCGACCGTCGCCGCCGATGTGGTGATCGACGACCGCGCCTTCCGCGCCGCGCTCGACGCACGGCTCGATTACACAGAACAGTTGGCCAAGTACCAGGGCAGCGCCGTGGCCGTGATGTCGCCCAAGCCCATCAGCTTCGAGCGCCTGACATTGTGGATGGATCAACTGAAGGGCAAGGACATCGCCCTCGCCCCGGTCTCACAAGTCCTGATCCAATAAGTCTGCATCGACGATGACAAAAGCGCCGAAGCGCAAGAAGCCGGCGCGCGACCTGCCTTATCGCCGCGGCGTCGGCATCGCGTTGATCAACGCCTCGGGCAAGGTCTTTGTCGCCGAGCGCATCGATACCCCCGGAGCATGGCAAATGCCGCAAGGCGGCATCGACAAAGGTGAGAAGCCGCGCGCGGCGGCGAAGCGTGAACTCGCCGAAGAAACCGGCATTACCGACGCCAAGATCATCGCCACGACAAAGACGTGGCTACGCTACGACTTGCCGGAAAACCTGATCGGCAAGGTGTGGAAAGGCAAGTACCGCGGCCAGGAACAGAAATGGTATCTGATGCGATATACCGGCGATGACCGCGAAATCGATCTGGCGGCGCATCATGCCGAGTTTAAACGCTGGAAGTGGCTCGCCTTCGCGCGGTTGCCCAAGGTGATCGTCGGATTCAAGCGCGACATCTATAAGCAAGTCGTCGCCGCATTCAGTGACCAAGTCGAAGCGGTGAGCCCGCGCGCCAAGGCGCGCCGAGGCAATTAGGTTCGCCGCCGGAAATCAGACGAGCGCCGCGCGAAACTTGCGCCCGCGCCAACTGATCACCGTCCACAAAATACGCGCCACCGCGCGGGCCAACCAACCGTCGGGTTTCAAGCCGCTGGCTTGAGCGATCATGTGCGAAGCGCGCCGCACGTGGCGCTCGCGATAGAAACCCAAGGCGCGCGACTGATAGTCGCCGATCGCTTTCGCGCGGTCGTAGTTTCCGCCGAGCCGATTTCCGGCGTGATAGGCCGAAGCCAGTTCATCGTCATCGGCTTCGTTGACGCGCTCCAGCGCCACTTTCAGACGCCGCCACACGGATAAGGGCTCACGCGCGAGGTAGCGTTCCATTTGGCCGAAGAAAAGCCGGTAATGACGGAATTCATCGGCGGCAATGCGCTTGCAAATGTCTTTGAGCACCGGCTCATCGACGGCGTCGCGGATCGCCGAGTAAAACGAACTGGTTCCGGTTTCGACCACGCAACGCGCGCACAATTCTCCGGTGCGTGAGCCGCGCACCGAAAGCGTCGCCTCGACCGGAATCCGGTACATGCGGCGGAAGTCGGCGAATGCGCCGTCGAAGTCGAAATCGGGATCGGCGAGCGCGGCCCAACGGCCCAATGCCAGCCCGTGCTGTTCTTCCTCGATCGCCCAGGCTTCCGCTTGGCTGCGAAACCCGGGGTCGTCGGCGAAAACGTTGGCGAGATAGCGGCCATAATCGGCGCCGTTGCGCTCGACCATCGCCGCCGCCTTGATGACCTTGACGATCTCGGCCGAGACCTTGGAGCGATCGAACCCGTCCCAAGGTATGTCATCGAGCGTCCAATGATGGCCGGGAGTCCGGCCGGCGATTTCGGTCATGCGCGCTTACCCGGCGGATGCCTGGCGATTTCCCACGTTCGGATCGATACAATATTCACGCCAGCGGCCACTATATGGGCCGACGGCGGCAAAGCAATGTTTCAAGGGTTACGACACCGAAAATTCGATCCCTGGCCATCAGGCGCCAGGAATTTAGGCGAGCGGATCAGTTGCCCGCTTTTGCGGCGAGAGCCGCCAGTTCTTCGGCGATTTTGAGCGCGGTCGCGGCATGCTTGCGCTCGGCATCGGTCTTGGCGTCGTCGATCAAATCCATTGCGGCTTCGCGCCGCAGCTCGGCCAGCGCCTTGGTGACGTCTTTCAGCACCAGCGCTTCATCGACCAGCACGGTCACGCCTTTGGCGTTGACCTCGGCGAAACCGCCGCCGACGAAGTACTGCTGAGCCACAACGCCATCGACGTAAACATCGATCACGCCGGGACGCAGCGACGAAATCACCGGCGCGTGCTGAGGCAGCACGCCGAAATAGCCGTCGGTGCCGGGGATCGTCACCATCTCGACCTGCTCGGACATGAGCAGGCGCTCCGGTGAGACCAATTCAAGCTGCAATGTATCGGCCATGGCGTGTGCCTGTGATCAAATCGTGTGGCGCGTTTCCGGTTGCGGCGGCGCGGCGGTTAGGCCGCTTCTGCCGCCATCTTCTTCGCCTTCTCGATCGCCTCCTCGATGGTGCCGACCATGTAGAAGGCATCCTCGGGCAGGTTGTCGTGCTTGCCCTCGAGGATCTCCTTGAAGCTGCGGACGGTGTCCTCGATCTTCACGAAGATGCCGGGCTGGCCGGTGAACTGCTCGGCCACGGCGAAGGGCTGGGCCAGGAACTTCTGGATCTTGCGCGCGCGGTAGACGGTGAGCTTGTCGTCGTCCGAAAGCTCCTCCATGCCGAGGATGGCGATGATGTCCTGCAGCGACGTGTAGCGCTGGAGGATCCCCTGCACGTCGC
>JAGREB010000126.1 GCA_020446775.1 Paracoccaceae bacterium | reverse complement strand
CAGCACCCGCCGACGATGTTGACCAATCCGTCCTTGGCCCAAGCCCCAAGGTGGCCGGCGGTCTGGACCGGCGTTTCATCGTATTCCCCGAACGCATTGGGCAAGCCGGCGTTTGGGTAGGCGCTGATCATGGCATCGGCGATCCGCGATACTTCCGCGACGTACGGGCGCATCTGCGCGGCGCCGAGCGCGCAGTTGAATCCGATTGAAAGCGGCTTCACGTGGCGGAGCGAATTCCAAAACGCCTCGGGCGTTTGGCCGGACAGCGTGCGCCCCGATTGATCGGTGATCGTGCCAGAAATCATTACCGGCAAGATTTCGCCGCGCGCTTCGAAGGCCTCGTCGACCGCGACGATGGCCGCTTTCGCGTTCAACGTATCGAAAATCGTTTCGATCAGTATAATATCCGCACCGCCTTCGATCAACGCTTCGGCTTCTTCGCGGTACGCGGCCTTCAATTGATCGAACGTCACGTTGCGGAAACCGGGATCGTTGACGCTTGGTGAGATCGACGCCGTTCGGTTGGTCGGGCCGATCGCACCCGCGACCCAGCGCGGCTTGTCGGGGTTTTTCGCGGTGAATTCGTCGGCGGCGGCCCGCGCGATCCGGGTACCTTCGAGGTTCATATCGCGCGCGGCGTCTTCCAGTGCGTAATCGGCCTGCGCGATGCGGGTCGCGGCAAAGGTATTCGTCTCGATGATATCCGCACCGGCCTCAAGGTAATCGCGGTGGATCGTTCCGATCACGTCCGGCCGCGTGATATTCAAGACATCGTTATTGCCTTTGAGGTCCTTGGCCGAGTTGAGAAAGCGTTCGCCCCGGAAATCGGCTTCGGTCAGCGGCGGTTTGAAGCGCTGAACCATCGTGCCCATCGCTCCGTCGAGCACCAGAATGCGCGACTTAAGTGCGTCGTGGAGCGCGGCGATACGGTGGGCGCGGGTCGACATGACACTGCCTTTCAGTTCTGCGGCGGCGGCGGGGACCGTTTAAATACGGGGGCCGGGCACCGGAAGAGGGTTTATGTAAATGATCGAGTGAAGAAGTGCAAACCGGCGGCGGCCGTAGAAATCCTCTCAATTTTGCAGTTCGGCGAGCCAGCGGTTGACCCGGGCTTTGTTGACCCCGAGATCGGAGTATCCGTAAACCGAGCGGCTATAGATGATCAGGGTCGAACGCGCCTCGCCGAGTGGGATGAGTTTGACCGAAACGATATCAGGATACCGCATTAGAAAGCTGCGTTGGATGTACTGCAGTTCGAGCCCGTCTTCGCTCTCCCAGACCTTGGTGACGCGCCGTTCGCCATGTGCGATGGCGTTCACGCGCGATTTGAGTTCATTGACGGAAATCGCGAATTCGGGCGCGTCGGCGTGGGGCAGGGCCGTGGTGTAGCCCTTCGGCCCCACCAAATAGGCATTGGGGCTTTTCGGCAAAGCCAGTTCGGCGAATTCGACCGGCGAGATCGGGCCCGGCGACAAAATCCTGTCGAATAATCCGAACTGGCCCGATCCAAGGACTGCCAGCACGGCAATCACGGCCAACAATAAGATTTCCATGGTGATCCTTTCGCGATTTGCCCCATAACATACAGAGCGATGACCGGTTCGAAAATGGCGTGTCGGCCTTTTTCAACCGTATGACAGATTACGAAAGGATGCCCGATGCCCCAACCGCGCCACACGATGGCTTTGCCGGCGCCCACGGATGCGCAACTCGATCGTTCGCTCGACGAGGGAATGAAGAAATATTTCGATGTGTGCCGCGAAAAACTCGGCATGTTGCCCAATGTTTTGCGCGCCTACGCGTTTCGTCCGGCAAAGCTCAGAAATTTCGTCAACTTCTACAACGAGCTGATGTTGGGTGAGAGCGGGTTGTCGAAGCTCGAGCGTGAAATGATTGCAGTCGTCGTCTCATCCGCAAACCACTGCTATTATTGCCTCGTGGCGCACGGTCAGGCGGTGCGGCAACTGTCCGGCGATCCCGAGTTGGGTGAAATGCTCGCCTTCAATTACCGGGTCGCGCCGCTCAATCGGCGGCAAAAAGCGATGCTCGATTTCGTCTACAAAATGACGACGCAGCCATTTGCCGTCGATGCGGCTGATCGCAAGTCACTGAAGCGGGCGGGGTTCAGCGACAGCGAAATATTCGACATTGCCGATACGGCCGGCTTCTACAACATGTCGAATCGAGTCGCGACGGCGGTCGATATGATGCCGAATCCGGAATACCACGCGCGAAATCGCGAACCTGCGCGATCAGCCGGAAAAAGCAAGACAGCGCGTGGCGGCAAGGGCAATCGGCGATGAACTCGCGCTACAGTTTCGGGCGCGAACCATTTTGATTCAAATAAAGCATTATAAATCAGATGCTTATATGAATTTCGATGTTAACCCCATAAACCCAGGGTCGCTTGAATTTTTTGCGTAAAAGGGATATAAAGGCATGTAGTGCGGAAAGTGCACTGAAATAGTTTCGTCGCTTAGAAAGGGCGCTCGAAATGACTGAAGTGGTCACAACCAAGGTTGCGCAAGATGCGCAGCTGAACCTCTTGGCTCAACGGCCTCAGGTTCAACCCCAAGAACGGCAACAGGCGCCAATCCAGATCGCCGAAGCGTCGGTCAATCCCGATGTACGCCGTGGTCCCAACCAAGCGGAAGCCTCCGATCGTCAGTCCGACGAACAGGAATCGCATCGGCGTGAATCGCGCCGGCACGCGGACCTGACCGGACCGTCGCGGCCGCGGGTCGAGATTCGCGAATTCGATCTCGGGAAAACACCTGCCGAGGTGGTCGGCACGCGCGACGTCGTTTTGCGCTTTGACGCAAACGATGACGGGCGCATCGACCTGATCGAATCTCAACGTGCGACGCGCGCGCGGGCGGAAAACGGCAGTTTTGCCGGTTTGTATTCGAACGTCGAAGGGCAGGGCGTCGAACAGACCAAACAAGCGCCGAGCGTGCCGAACAAGTCGCTCCGGACCGCCGGCCGCGATCCTCAAGTCAAGCTGCCCGGCGACGAGCGCCCGGAAGAAAGAGTCGCATTCGGGCCAGGCCGCGGCGAGAAAGAAGTCAAAAAGTTCAGTGACAAAGCGCTCGCGGAACAAGGTATCGGGTCAGGCGAAGTCGAAGTGACCCAAAAATACTTTGGCCGTGGTGCAGAGCCCGTTATTGGCAAGTTTGCTGCGCCGCACGACCAGCCGGTCAAATATTCGGAAAGGGCCGTCGAAAACGAGCGCGGCAAAATTTCCGAAGACGGTAGCGGAGAACGCAAGTTCTACGACAAGGTTGCCCAGAGCGAGCCGCAATTTAGTGGCGGGGACGACCGGGCAGATCAGCAATCGTACTACGACCGCGCCCGGGAAGTGGCCGAACGGGACGCCAAGAACGCTTCGGATGGAGGCGAGACGAAGAAGTATTTCACCGGCACCGAAAATGGCGCCGACGCTTCGGAAAAGTCCAATCCCGCGCGGCAATCCGTCGACCATATCACTGTTACCGCGTAGCTTTTCGGCGATGTTCGTGAATCAAGGCCGGGTGGCGCACACCCGGCCTTTTTCTTGCCCACACCGCCACGCCACGCGGTCTGGACCCCGGAATGTCCGCGCGCTATTGAGATTGCCGTCGCTTTTTTAGGCAATTTCAATATGCGAACAGCGCCCGCCGCGACCGAACATCCTGATTCCGCCCGCAAACGCACGGACTGGCAGGTCATCAAGACTCTGCTGCCGTTCTTGTGGCCCGCCAAGGATGTCCCCGAAAGCGGCAACATCCGAATGCGCGTGCTTGTCGCGATGGCCTGCATTTTTGCCGCCAAAGGCGCCATTGTTCTTACGCCGCTCTTTTTGCAGCAAGCCATCGACGCGTTGTCGCCGCAGGACGTCGCGCTGATCCCACTGTTCGCCATTGTCGCGTACGGCGTGGCCCGATTCCTCGGTTTGGCGTTCGCCCAAATCCGCGACGCCGTGTTCGCCAAAGTTGGCGTGCGCGCCGTGCGCCGCTCCGCCGGTGCCGTTCTCGCGCATTTGCATACGCTTTCGCTCAAATTTCATCTCGATCGCCGAACCGGCGCGCTAACGCGCTCGATCGAGCGCGGCATGGTCTCGATTGAAAGCCTTGTTTCGATTTCATTGTTCAACGTGCTGCCCACAATTCTGGAAGTAATCCTGGTCGGAATTATCTTGTGGAAGGTGTTCAGCGGGTGGTTCGCAGCCGTCACAGTTGCGACGGTGCTGATCTACGTCACGTTCACCATCGTGACGACGCAGTGGCGCATGAAGTTCCGCCGCGAAAGCAACAATCTCGATAACAGGGCCAATACCCGCGCCGTCGATAGCCTGCTCAATTACGAGACCGTCAAGGCGTTCGGAAACGAGGCGCTGGAAGTCTCGGAATACGACCGCGTGATGAGTCAGTATGAAAAAGCGGCGGTGCGAACCCAGGCGTCACTCGCGATCCTGAACGTCGGCCAAGCGTTGATTATCTCGATCGGTGTCGGCGTGCTGATGATCATGGCGGCGAAAGGCAAGGTTGCCGGGGCCATGACGGTTGGCGATTTCACCGCGGTCAACGTCTACATGTTGCAGTTGGCGCAGCCTTTGAATTTCTTCGGGTTCGTCTACCGGAACATCAAGCAAGCTTTGGTCGACCTCGAGAAAATGTTCGAATTGCTCGACGTTGAACCCGAAGTGATCGACAAGCCAGGCGCGCCGGCGCTCACCGTGGCGGGCGGTGAAGTCAAATTCGAGCACGTGTCGTTCGGATACGACGCGCGCCGTCAGATCCTCAACGACGTGTCGTTTACAGTCGCGCCCGGTCAAATGGTTGCCTTGGTCGGCGCAACCGGATCGGGCAAGTCGACTATCGGGCGGCTGCTATATCGATACTATGACGTTAACGCCGGGCGGATCTCGATCGATGGCCAGGATATCCGCGATGTGACCCAGGATTCCGTAAGGCGCTCGATCGGCATCGTGCCCCAGGACACCGTCCTATTTAACGATACGATCCGCTACAACTTGGCTTACGCCAAGGTCGGTGCAACCCAAGACGATATCGATCAGGCAGCGCGGCTCGCGCACATCCATGATTTCATCAAGAGCTTGCCTGACGGCTACGAAACGATGGTCGGCGAACGGGGCCTCAAATTGTCCGGCGGCGAAAAGCAACGGGTGGCTATTGCCCGGGTCATTTTGAAGGGGTCGCCGATCTTGCTGTTCGACGAAGCGACGTCGGCGCTCGATACCCACACGGAAAAGGAAATCCAAGCCAACTTGCGCGAAGTTTCGGTCGGCCGTACGACCTTGGTGATCGCTCACCGGCTATCGACCATCGTCGATGCGGACCAAATCCTTGTCATCGACAAGGGCGGTATCGCCGAGCGCGGCACCCATGCGCAGTTGATAACCGCAGGCGGGCTTTATGCCTCCGCGTGGGCGAAGCAGCAAAAATCGATGGCGGCGGCCGAAGAGTTGGCCGGCGACGAGTTCGCCATTGCGGCGGATGCCGCAGAATGAGCAGCGGATGCCGCAGGGTGAATTATAGCGAATCTGATACACGTCAAATTGTGCATTTGAACCGTGCGCAAGATAG
Source organism: Paracoccaceae bacterium (assembly GCA_020446775.1). Lineage (GTDB taxonomy): Bacteria > Pseudomonadota > Alphaproteobacteria > Rhodospirillales > Rhodospirillaceae > VGEM01. The sequence continues at coordinate 2,580 of JAGREB010000126.1, read as the reverse complement.
AATTTGGACTATGACCTAATTAGGGAGGTAAGTATGGCTCAAACTGCAACCGCGCGCTTGGCTTCGCGCCGCGCAAAAGGCGCACACCCGCACTTCTTTGACGACGCGAATATCGACCGGCTTGTTACGATGGTGATGTTGTTGGCCGAAGAGGTGTCCGTCCTGCGCGAACGCCTCGAAACGCATGAGCATGTCGCCGCCGCCAAAGGCGCGTTTACCCCGGAAGATATCGAGGGGTTCAAGGCCAGCGACGACGTCAACGACGCACGCGACGCGTGGCGGAAAAAGTTCATCGATCGCCTGATTCAACCGCTCGAGCAGGAATACGATCGCGGGCTCGATTAACGCGAGTCCGGCGATGACGCGGCCGCGCCGGCTTTATTGCGACGGGCCTTTCGGTCAGCTCCACGTTCAAGATACCGGCGGCGACGGCGTGCCGCTGGTGCTGTGTGCCCAGGCGCCGATGTCGTCACGCCAATTTTCGTGCGTGATGATGCCGCTCGCTGCTCGCGGCATTCGCGCCATCGGCGTCGACACGCCGGGGTTCGGAATGTCAGACCCGCCGCCATTCGTGCCGCGTATCGAAGACTATGCCAAAGCGATCCCGGCGGCGCTCGACGGGTTAAATCTCAATCAGGCCCATATTTTGGGCCACCATACCGGAGCATTGATCGCGACCGAGGTGGCGGTTTCGGTGCCCGAGCGCGTTATGTCTTTGGTCATGAATGGGCCGTTGCCGCTTAGCGCCGAAGAGCGTGCCGAGTTCATGAAGATGGTCGACAATTTCGAGCGCCCATTTACCGGTAAACGCGACGGCTCGCACCTCATCGATTGGTGGAAGCGCCGATCAAGTTTCGTTCATGGCGATACCGACTGGAACTTGATGACGCGCTATGTATGTGAGCCTCTCGTGGGGTTGGGGCCGTTCTGGTACGGACATCACGCGGCGTTTCTCTATGATCACGCCGCGTCCATCGCGCGTGTCACGCAGCCGACCTTGATCCTTACCAACACCGGCGATCAAATTTACGAACAGGCGCAATTGACGCGGAAAATGCGGCCTGATTTCGCGTACGCTGAAATCGAAGGCGGCGGGATCGATATTGTCGATGAACGGCCCGACGCCTGGGTCGCGGCAGTCGGCGAGTTCGTGCTCAAGCGTATTTGAGCGGAAGCGCCGTCGTGAACTTCATGTCTTCCATGGCGAACGACGAACTGACATCGGCGAATTCAACGCGCTCGATCAGCCGTTTATAAACGTTGTCGTAGGCCGCGATGTCCGGGACGACGACGCGCAACAAGTAGTCGATCTCGCCGCTGAGGCGATAAGCTTCGACAACCTCCGGCACGGCCTCCACGGCGTGCTTGAACTCGTCGAGCCAATCGACGGCGTGCCGGGTGGCTTTGACGGCGACAAATACGGTCACGCCGACATTCAATTTCTGGCGATCCAGCAGCGCGACCCGTTTCCGGATGTAGCCTTCTTCTTCCAATTTCTGGATGCGGCGCCAGCACGGTGTCGTTGATAGTCCAACTTGCGTGGCGACCTCTGCCACCGGGACCATGGCGTTTTCCTGCAAGATTTGAAGAATCTTGCGGTCTTTTTCGTCTAAAGAAATCATTTCCCCGGAACCCTATTTCTCTAGGAAGACATACTACTAAAGTTCCATGAAACGAAATATAAGGCAAACATCTTTCGGCCGATGCAGTGAATAATTGATCCTTCATTTCGGAGGTTCGACCGTGCTCAACCGGATTTCACGCGCCTTTAGCGACCATCCTCAATCCGAGGGCGAAACCTACGGCGAACATGCTGCGTTTGCGTCGTCGTTCGGCTTGCAGATGGTCCTTTGCGGTATCGCGTGTCTGGTTCACGCCGTGTTCCCGTTTCTGTTCGTGCGTACAGGGAGCACCTGCATCCGCGAGCTCCATGCCCGAATTTCAAATGGACCTCGCGCCCTGCCACAAAAGGCGCCGCAGGGCGCCGTATCCACATCGAGATCATAAAATTATATATATCAATTAGTTACACGTAATTTCGCGATCCTGAATTTCCAAGTGGACCGCCGTCATGCGGCCCGATTTCCCTTCTCGCCCAACCGTTTGTTAACGAACGCTCTTTAGTCTCCGGCCTCGGCTGGAGAAGGGGCGGAATCACCGCTCCCGCGGCCGCTTTGGGAAGAGAGAGCGCCATGTCCGAAGAGACAGAAGGCTCATCGCGCGCCAAGGGCGCGGTTGAGTCGACCGATCACGCCGCAGACAAAAATGCGCCGAAGGTTCCGTTGAAAGCGAGCGCTTCGCGCATCAAGAAGCCGCCGTTCGCGAGCGAAGCACCGAAATGGCCGCAGACCGCAGGCGAAAATTCGTCTATGGGACCGCTCGAACCCGACGCGCCGGCCTCAATCATCGCACCGACCGGACCATTGTCGTGGGCGACATCCCGGCCCCTGCTGACCGCGGGCCTATCCTTTACCGCGATCTGGTTCGGCCTCTTTGTCATCTATATTTCAACCACCATCAGCTGGCGCGAATTGTTCCTGCTTCTGCCCGACCAGTTCGGCGGTTTCTTGGCGGTTTGCA
>JAGREB010000125.1 GCA_020446775.1 Paracoccaceae bacterium | reverse complement strand
CGCGAATGCCCGAAAGCGGGTTCTTAACTTCGTGCGCGAGCAGCGAGGCCATCGCAGTGATCGAGCGCGCCGCATTGCGGTGCTCAAGCTGCTGTCCGATGCGGATGGCGCGAGATTGCTCCTGCATCGACAGTACATGCCAGCCCGGCCGATCGGGAACGGGCGCAATGTTGACGGTCAGCGACCTGATGCCGGTCCGCGGCGTGTCCAGAACGATGCCGTGCGCAGACATCGGCGCTCCACCCGCAATGGCCTGCCCGACGAAAGCCGACATGGCGCCGTTCGGCGGCAGAAGCGTCGCGAGGCGGGTGCCGATCATCGACGGCGCGCTCGACTGGAACAGCAACTCCGCTGCCCCATTGGCGTATTGAATCGTCATCTCGGGATCGATCACGAACGTCGCCGACGCTAGCGCTGAAAGGATCGCTTCGGCGTCGATGTCACCGTGAGCATCGCGTGTGATGTCGATTGCTTCCGCCATCCTACGCGGCCTCGGCCAGCACGCCGCCGGATGTGCCTCCGGATGCATCGAAGAAACTCTGAATCATCGCGCGGACGCGGTCGGGATTCTCCTCGGTCATGACCAAGTCCCGGAACCGATTGGCCGACGGCAATCCTGCAACCGACCACGCCAAATGTTTGCGGGCGATCCTGAGCCCTTTGTATTCACCGTAATGCGACAAGAGGGCGTCGTAATGCGCGAACAGGACGTCGCGCCTCTCGGCTGGCTCCGGATCGGGTTGGCGCACACCTGTATTGAGGAAGGTTTGAACTTGGGCGGGAAACCATGGGCGGCCGAATGCGCCGCGCCCGATCATGACGCCATCGGCATTGGAGCGCCGCAGCAACTCGGATGCCTCGTCGACCGTCGTCACGTCGCCGTTGCCGATGACCGGAATTGACACCGCATTTTTGACTTCGCCGATGAAATCCCAATCGGCGCGGCCGCGATAAAGCTGTTCACGCGTGCGGCCGTGAACCGTGATCAGTTTGACCCCGGCGTCTTGCGCGCGCCGCGCCAAAGATGGGGCATTGCGGGTGTGCTCATCCCACCCCGTTCGCATTTTGAGGGTGACCGGAATGGAGACCGCATTGACGACGGCCGAGATAATCCCGAGCGCTTGTGTTTCGTCGCGCATCAAGGCCGAGCCGGCCCAACCATTGACCACTTTCTTAACCGGACATCCCATGTTGATGTCGATCAGCGCCGCGCCGCGGTCCTGGTTCATGCGGGCGGCTTCGGCCATCACCTCCGGCTCGCAACCGGCCAGCTGAACGCCCATCGGAAACTCGTCGGCGCACGGCGTACTCATGCGCAGCGTGGCGGCGCTCGCCCGCAACATTTGGCCGCTTGCGATCATCTCGGAATAGACCAAGGCGCAGCCATAGCGGCGCACCTGGCGGCGGAATGGCAAATCTGTCACACCCGCCATGGGCGCAAGAAAGACGTTCCCGGCGACCTGAAGCGGCCCGATGCTGATGCCGTTCTGCATGCGATCGAAAATCTGCATAAAACTTGTGCATTTGCCCAGGAATGGCCCGTGAAATCAAGTCACCCCGGAAGCCCTTGGAAAAAAGTGAAAAATCAAGACAATACGGCATTAATGTGATCGATTCGCCACGAAATTCCATGTCTCTGCAACACCCCGGCCCGGCTCTTCCTACGCCCGCTTGCGACGTGATCGTCGTCGGCGCCGGCCGTGGCACCCGATTCGGAGGGGTGAAGCAATACGAAGACCTCGCCGGTCAACCGATCATCCGCCGCACCTTGCAGGCCTTTACCCGCCATCCCGGAATCCGCCGCGTGGTTCCGGTCATTCATCCGGACGACAGTGCAATCTTTGCGGCCGCTGCCAAAGAACTCGACATTGCCGCCCCGGTCATCGGCGGTGCCACGCGGCAAGAGTCCACGCGGAACGGATTGGAAGCCTTAGCCGACGCCCCTCCTGCGCTGGTGCTGATTCACGATGCTGCGCGTCCGCACGTCCCAGCGGCCGTGATCGACCGTGTCATCGCGGGCCTCGTTCACGCCGACGGCGTCGTGCCGGTCGTCGCCGTCAGCGATACACTGAAACGCGTCGACGATACGGGCCGCGTGATCGAAACCGTTCCACGGACCGGATTGGCGCGCGCACAAACGCCGCAAGGCTTCAAGTATGCTGCGATCATAAACGCGCATCGCACGGCCGCGGGCCGCGATTTGACCGACGACGGCGCGGTTTTCGAATACGCCGGCGGACACGTCATGACGGTCGCAGGCGACGACGCCATAATCAAAGTCACGACACGCGACGATTTTCGAAAGTTGACGGAACTGATGACCGAAACCCGGATTGGCCAGGGCTTTGACGCCCATCGTTTCACGGCCGGCGACGCCGTCACGCTGTGCGGCGTGCGCGTGCCGCACGACCAAGGATTGCTGGGTCATTCCGATGCCGACGTGGCCCTGCATGCTGCGACCGACGCGATCCTTGGGGCGATCGGCGCGGGCGATATTGGCCTGCATTTCCCGCCGTCAAATCCCGAATACAAAGGTGCGCCGTCCGAGCGATTTCTGCGCCGCGCGATGGAGTTATTGCACAAACGAGACGGCACGCTGGTCAACCTCGATATCACGATCATCTGCGAACGGCCAAAAATCGGCCCGCACCGCGACGCCATGGTCGCCGCGGTCGCGCGGATCGCCGACGTGACGCCGGATCGCGTCAGCGTCAAAGCGACCACGACCGAAGGCATGGGGTTTACCGGGCGGGCCGAAGGGATCGCGGCGCAAGTCGTCGCCACAGTGCGCGTCGTCCCCGGTTAGTACGCGATCAGGCCGTTTCTTCGCGGATCCAATCGAGATAGGGCGCGAACCCGGCCGCAACCGGATAGGCGACGATGCAGGGCGTGTCGTAGCTGTGCAGCGATTTCACTTTTTCGCAGATTTTTTCGAACAAAGCAGACCGAGTCTTCGCCAGGAGTACGATTTCGCGCGCCTGTTCGACCTCGCCGTGCCAGCGGTAAATCGAGACAATCGGCCCTAAGATATTGACGCAAGCCGCCAATTTTTCCTCAACCAACGCCGCGGCGATGGTTTCGGCTTCCTCGTCGCTACCCGCCGTCGTGTAGACCATGACAAATTCGTCCATGATTCCGCCCTTTTCTCGCCCAGCCGATGCCCATACACTTTATCTCAGCGGAACGCGACGGCGGGTGCTTTGTACACCGGCCGCGAGGATGCAGGGACCAATACATGGACGGCGGCGCGGACAAAAATGTTCGGCCATCGCCGGCGCAACGGCGGTGGCTTGAGCGCGGCCTGACGCAGCCGGGCGGCAAGCTTCCGCTATTCGATCAGGATGGCCGTAAGGTCAACCCGACGGTCATCCGCAAATGCCTCGATCATGGATGGGCCGAACCCTGGTTCGCCAATCAACTCAAACCCGATTGGCTCGTGTGCAAGCTGACGTCGCAGGGGCGCGCCATCCTGGCGCAACCCGGCCAGGCCGCGATCTCGAATCAAATTCGCCTTTAAGCCGAAATTTCGAGGCGGTCGCCGCGCACGGCATAGGCGCCGCTCGCCGCCGTAAAGCGCGCCGCATAGTGTGAAGAAGCTTGCGCAAAAGCGCGAATATCCGCGCCCAAAGCAACCAACGCTTCATCGTGTTCGGTGCGTTCGGCGCGATTGCCGCGCGCTTGATGAATATTCTCGATGAACAATTCGATGCCGTCGTCGTGCTCGAGGGCGGCCGGACTACGCGCGGGAATCTTGGTCGCGCGAACAAATTCTTTTGTCGCTTTTTGAGCGGCTATGTCGGCGGTTTTGGATTGTCCCGCAGAACCAAGTTCTCCGGCCAAGATCTTTTCAAACGACTGCGCCTTGTCTTTGGCCGAGGCGTTGTCTTGGCGAGAGTCGCGATTGCCACGGTCGCGTGTACGGTTGACGTCGACCTGCGGGGCACGCACCTGGGCCGCGCCGGCTGGGTTGGCCTGCGGTGGCGGCGTAATGGTGGTGTCGAACGCGACGTACATGCCCCTCTTCCCTGCGGCGAAATCCCGCCGCACAAGACCGTCGGTTTAACGATTTATAAAGGATACCCGTAATGGGTGCAAATGCGGAAAGCACCAGCCGCACATCAGGTGACAACTGAAGAAGCAGTGATAATCGTCAGTTTTATATGAAGAAAATGGTCGGGGCGGCGGGATTTGAACCCACGACCCCCAGACCCCCAGTCTGATGCGCTACCAGGCTGCGCTACGCCCCGACACCG
>JAGREB010000124.1 GCA_020446775.1 Paracoccaceae bacterium | reverse complement strand
CGATGGGATCAATATTTCCGTGGCGGCCGGTACGGATGTACGTGCGGCTGATAATGGAATCGTCGCTTATGCGGGCAATGAACTCAAAGGGTTCGGCAACCTTCTTCTAGTAAAACATGCAGATGGATGGACGACCGCCTATGCCCATAACCAAGCACTTTTGGTGGGGCGGGGTGACCAGGTAAGGCGGGGGCAGGTCATTGCCAAAACCGGGGGCACCGGCAACGTCACCGCGCCCCAATTGCATTTCGAGGTGCGCCAAGGGACGCGCGCCGTCGATCCGCTTCTGCACCTCGACCGGCCAAAGAGTTAAACCGAATTGAGCGGTTATTGTCCGAGCGTCTCGGGGGTCAGCATTGGCCCAGGATCAGGCGCAGTGTAGCTTCTGCTCCGCAAAATTGAATGAGGCGGACGGCCGAATGGCAAGTACTTGGGATGCGATTGTAATTGGGGGCGGTACGGCGGGTATGCCGACGGCGATTTTTGCCGCCGAGCGCGCCAAAAAGGTCCTTTTAATTGAGAAATATCATGTTCTCGGGGGAACTCTGGACCGGTCGTCCGGGCAGATCGCCGCCGCCGGCACAAAGCTGCAAAAGCAATTCGGGATCGAAGACACGCCCGATGAACATTATCAGGATATTATCCGTATCAATCGCGGAACGTCCGACCTCGCACTGACGCGCCTGGTCGTCGATAACGCGGCCGTCACCTTCGATTGGCTGATGGACAGCGGGTACACCGTCGTCAAAGACCATCCGGTGAAAGGCTCGGGCCACGAGTTTTTCACCAAGCGGCGATATTATTGGGGCCCCGAAATGGGCGTGACCATTGCCAAGACCATGCAGCCGCTGGTCGACAAGGCCGTAGCCAAGGGAAATTTGACCGTCATGCTCAACACCGGCGCGACCGAACTGATGGTCGACGCCAAAGGCGCGGTGATTGGCGTCAAAACCGAAACGGCAGCCGGCGAAAAGGCTGAACACCTGAGCAACAACGTTGTCCTTGCCAGCGGCGGTTTCGCGTCGAATCCGGCGATGTACATGGAGCATCACGGCGTTCCGCTCTATTCCGACATCGCGCACCCCATGGCGCAAGGTGAGGGCGTGAAAATGGGATTGGCTGTCGGCGGCTATTGCCGCGGCGGCGACAAATATCTGTGCACCTTCGGCTCGGTGCTTCGGCATCGAAATTTCCCTGCGCCGCTCGAAGTCGCGTTGACGCTTTATCCCAATATGCGCATGCCGTGGGAAATCTTCGTCAATTCCACCGGCGCCCGGTTCGTGCGCGAGGATCACCCGAGCGTCGATCATCGCGAGAAGTCGTTGCTGGCGCAGCCCGGCCACCGTCACTACGTCGTCTTTGACCAGGAAATTCTGGACAAGGCGCCGCCGATCGCGCCGACATGGACGCGCGAACAATTCGTCAAAGCATTTAATACTCATCCGATGTTCACCAGCGCGTCGACGATTGGCGAACTGGCCGCCAAAAGCGGCCTCGACGCGGTGGTTATGGCGAAAACGATCGACAGCTATAACGCCGCTCAGGCGTCGGGGTCGGACAAATTAGGCCGCAATCATATGCCGCTGCCGATCGCCAAGCCACCGTACTACGCCATCGCGGTGCAGGGTTTCACGGTAAAATCGTGTTCCGGCCTCGGTATCGATACGCAAATGCGTGTTTTGCGGTCTGATGGGTCGCCAATTCAGAATCTTTACGCCGTCGGGGAAGTGATCGGCGGCGGAAATACATCCGGTGACAGCTTCGTCAATGGAATGATGGTAACACCGGCGTTGACTTTCGGGCGTATGCTCGGACAATCGATCTTGAAATTTTCCTAAGCTCAGAGGAGAGCCGAAATGCTCAATCGACGCATTTTCTTCGGTACCGGCGGAACGATCACCGCCGCCGTTTCGGCATTGCTGTCCGGCAAGAAAGCCGCCGCCAAGGACACGCCGATGGACGTTGAACCGCGCGGCGCGCAAGGCCGGCTCGAACGGCTACCGACACTCGACGTGGAAAGCCGCGTGGATTTCTTGACCGGCATGCGCCGCTGGCGGGCCGACGTTCTGGAACCCGCTGCTCGGAGAAGGTTCGAAGCGATCCTGAAAGAGAATGGCGAAGATCCCAAAAAGGATCTGCCGCTCGAGCGGATTTTCGAATTGGTCGAAAACGATCCGCA
>JAGREB010000014.1 GCA_020446775.1 Paracoccaceae bacterium | reverse complement strand
TTGCCCTCAAAGTCGAGCGGTGAAAGCGGATATGTTGTGTTTTGCGTCCGGATGCAGTGATCCAGCTAGGCTTGAGAACAAAAACAAGAAACTCGGGCCTGAACAACGGTGAGCTAGAGGGGCAAGGGGACTGCGTGTTTTCAGGAAAACGACTTTCCAAGTTTGATCCGCAGGAACGCGGGCTGAGCCGCCTGCAAAAGCACCTGCAACGGTTTTTCCCGGAGCGTCAGCTGATCGTGCGGTCCGGCGAGCGTATGCGCACGCTGCGCCTGTCGACGAACAGGCAAGCGGTGATGGCGGCGTTGCTCGCGATCGTCGGCGGGTGGACGCTGCTGAGTTCAAGTTTGGTGATGAATCACACCGAAATGATTCGCGCCAAGAATACCGAAATTAAAGACGCGCGGATGGGCTACGAGCAATTGTTGGCCCAAGTTTCGATTTACAAAAGCCGGGTGTCGGAACTGACGGGCGAGCTTGAATCGAGTTACGTACAATCGCTCGCGGTCGTCGAACGCGAGTCCGACCTACTGAAGCAAAAAGCGGCCGAATTGGCGGAACAATCGCCGGGTAAGGCTCCGGCCAAGAAAAATCTGGTCGCACGCATCAAGGAAAAAGCCAAGGAAGCCATCAAGGATTCCACGAACGCTTTGACGGGTGACAGCGACAACGTGGAGTTGGCGCTCGATAAAGCCAAGCTTGAACGCACCCATGCCGATGCGGACCGTCAGTCGATCCTGAATGAATTGGCCGACCTCGAAAGTTCGATGGTCGAGGTGGTGGATCACCATACCAAGACGCCGTTCATCGCGACCGACGGCCTTGAAATCCGCCAAGTCGCGCTTGAACGCGATCTCGCCATTTCGGAACGCGACGCGCTGAACGGTAAAGTCGATGAACTCGAAGGCCAAATCCGGGAAATGGAGAGCAATCAACTCTTGCTGTACCACCGGTTCACCGAAGTTGCGGAATCCAAAATCGCGAGCATTGAGTCATCTCTCAGCGTGACGGGCCTCGACGTCGATTTATTGGTTCGCCAGCAGCAGCGCCGCAGCCGCGGTCAAGGCGGTCCGTTCGTGCCCGTCAATGCATCGACCATGAATTCGGGGCCGCTTGAAGAATCATTAAATCGCCTCAACGGCCAGATGGACCGGCTATCGGACCTTCAAGTTCTCCTGCAGCAAATCCCGCTCGACGCTCCGCTTGAGAAATTCGACCTGAACAGCGGCTTTGGCGTGCGGAAAGACCCCTTTACCGGCCAGTTCGCCCAGCATCTCGGCCTCGACATGGGGGCCAAGTACAAAACCAACATCACCGCCACCGGCGACGGCAAAGTCATTTACGCCGATTGGGAGGGGAATTATGGTCGTCTCGTGGTGATCGACCATGGTCTCGGCTTGGTCACGAAATTCGGGCATCTCGCCAAGATTTTGGTCAAGAAGGGCGATGTGGTGACGCGCGGAACGGTGATCGGCCAGCTCGGATGCAGCGGCCGTTGCACAGGACCCCACGTTCACTATGAAGTCCATCACAACGGTAAACCGATCAACCCGCTTAAATTCCTCAAGGCCGGTAGCGATGTTTTCAAAGGCTAGCAATAACAATCGGGGCCGCGAACAGGCCGAAGTGCGCACCGAAGGCACGAAGTCCGTGCCGTCGATCGTCAGCGCCGATCTTTCGGTCGAAGGCGACATGGTGTCGAACGGCGAAATCCAGGTCGACGGGACTGTCACGGGCGATATTCGCTGCAAGGCGTTGATCGTCGGCGTCAAAGGCTCGGTCATCGGCGAGGTTGTCGCGCAAACCGTGCGCATGCATGGATCCATCAAGGGCATGGTTCGGGCGAAGAGCGTGTTCCTGGCGTCGACGGCGCGTATGTCGGGCGATGTCGAGCACGAAAGCCTTGCCATCGAACCCGGCGCGTTCATGGAAGGTCATTGCCGCCGCATTTCCGACGCAAATCTCGCTTCGGTCAGCGATGCCCGCGCGGCGCGCGGCGATTCGGCGGTACAGACACCGCGTATCGCGCCAGCCGCAGCGTCAAAGCCGGCGGTCGCCGCCGCGACCTGATTTCGATATTGCAACACGCCTTCGCAAAGGGGCTGCCTCACGGCGGCCCTTTTTTGTTTTGCCAAGTCTTGGCTTTGTGAGGGGTGCTATGACGTTGCGCCGATCTTGAGGGTTTGTTCCAAATCGCGCCCGACCGCCTGGCTACCGCCCAAGATGGCGCGATAGACCATCATGTTCTCAAGCACGCGTTGCACGTAGTTGCGGGTTTCGTTGAAGGGGATTTGCTCGATCCAATCGACGGCGTCGACATCCGGTTTGCGCGGATCGCCAAAGCGGGCGATCCATTGCCGCGGACGCGACGGGCCGGCGTTATACCCGGCGACTGCAAGCAAGTACGACCCGTCGAAATCGTCGATCAAAGCTTGAATGTAAGTGCTGCCGAGTTTGGCGTTGAACGCTGGGTCCGACGTCAATCCGTCGATGCTATAGCGGACGCGCAAGGCGCGGCTGACGGCACGGGCGGTTGCGGGCATCAACTGCATAAGTCCCCGTGCGCCGGCGCCGCTTTGGGCTTCGGGATCGAAGTTGCTTTCCTGGCGCATGATGCCGAGGATCAACGCGCGTTCGGGCAACTCGGGCAATGCCAGCCGAACCGCCGGATAGCCGCGATTGATCATGGCAATGCGTTCGCGAGCCGCTTGCCGCGATATCCAAACACCGAGATCGGGTCTGCCAAGTCCGTTGGCCAGGTTGGCGGCCATGATTCGGTCGACGCCGAAGTCCGACGAAGCCGCGAGCGCCAGCACGAAGCCGCGCAAGTAATCGGATTCGCCAAGATCGGCGATCGCGCGCGTGGCGAGGGTCAAACGCTTTTGATCGAACGCGGCGCGCTGTTCCGCCGTGGGTAGCGGGTCGATCGGCAGCAAGGGCACGGGGCCTTGCTTGATTCGCGCCGCCGACAGCTGGCCGTAGAACGTGGTGATGTACGTCGCGCCGCGACGGTACCATTGGTCGGCGATATCGCCGCGTCCCAAGTGTTCCGCTGAACGGCCGACCCAATAGGCCGCCCGCGATAGGTTCGCCGCCAGTTGCACCGTGTCGTAGACTTTTTCGAAGTGCGCGAGCGCCGCTTCGCCGTCACCGAGGTGGCGCAGCGCGATCCATCCCGCCAGCCATTCCGCATCCGATACACTCACGGCATCGGTCGCGCCGTAATTCGTGATGATGGTGTAAGCCTCGCGGAATTTTCCGTGCTCCAAGGCGTCGCGCGCCAGGAGATCTCGTTCCTTGAACCAAAGATCGGGACGGGGATAGGTATCCTTGACGTCGGGCAGCAACTCGCGGGCGGATTCTTCGCGGCCCTTGCGGCGGCGCCATTTGATGCGATCGAACACAATACCGGGATCGGCGCGCAATCTTTCCGGCAACTGCGCGATCATCCGGTCGACGTTGCCGGCCGATCCGATCAACGCGATCCGCACCCGCGCGATTGCGGCGCTGTCGGCGTCCACTTGGCGCAGGAACCGGTTCGCTTCGCTGCGCCGTTCGGCGTAAAGCAAATGCTCCAACCGGGCTTTGTGGTCCGCGGGCGACAAGTCGCGCTCGAACAGTTTGAGGAAATCGCGTTCCTCGGTGCGGTCGAAACGGCCGGTGATCCATGCTTCCTTGGCGGTCGTGACGGCGAGGTTGTCGTCCCCGGTTGCCCGGGCGGCGCGCGCGAACGCGACTTTGCCGGCCGTCGTCGCGGGCGGGTTGCGAATGAACCAATCGGCCATGGCGCGCGTCGGCGCGGTGTCGCCCGCAACGTCCTCGGCCAAGCGCTTCAATTCGCCCGCGGCCGGCCAGTCGGCGTGGTCTTGGAGGAATGCGACGCGCTCCTCGAAGCCGATCTTGGGCCCCGCTTTGCGCATGACAAGCCATTCGGTGATTTCACGCACGACCGGCTGCGCCGCCTTGCGGGCGATCTGCCGTGCGGTGTCGAACCGCCGGCCTTCGGCCGCGGTCAAGGCTTGCGACAGCGCCGAGCGGTCGGCTTGGGTCAGGGTACGCGGTTCGGTGCGCACGCCGAACATCGCCGCGGCGGCGGGACGCGATATCAAGGCGCTGGCCGGAATCGGCGGCTTGGGGATGGGAAGAATCGGTCCGTTGACGCGCGGCGTGGCGGGGTCTTCTTCCCGCGCGATCACCGTGGCCGGCACATCCGGCTTGGGGGGCGGCATGGCGCGCGCACCCGGCGGTGCGGCATATGCGGCTGCCGACATCCACGCCCAGGCGGAAATCCCAAACACGATATTCGCCGTCCAGAGCCGGGTGGTCCTAAGCCGGGCGGTCCAAATCCGGGTGGTGGCGTTGTTACGCGCTGCGGTCATGAAACGGATCGGTTCGCCGCATGCGAGCGGCTCCACTGCAACATGGTGAGATTCATAAGTTAAACAGTGCTCTGCCTGCAAGCCCTTGACGCTTCATGAAAAATCGGAATGAGCGGACTTGCCCGGGACTCGTGCTGTGATAAGTTGCCCAAATTGACCCAGGGCTACGACCATAGGCCCTGACCCAGGAGAACCAGATGTTTCGCGGATCCATCACCGCGTTGATCACGCCCTTCAAGGACGAAGCCGTGGACGAAAAGGCTTTTCAGTCTTTCGTCCAATGGCAGATCGACGAAGGCACGCACGGCCTCGTGCCCTGCGGCACCACAGGCGAATCGCCGACTTTGTCGCACGATGAGCACAAGCGCGTCGTCGAGCTGTGCGTCGAGGTCGCCAAGGGCAAGGTTCCGGTCATCGCCGGGACGGGGTCCAACTCGACCGAAGAAGCGATCGAACTCACGCGCCACGCCAAACGGGCCGGGGCCGACGCGGCGCTGGTCGTCACGCCCTATTACAACAAGCCGAACCAGGAAGGGTTGAAGCTTCATTACAAGGCGATCGCCGACGCCGTCGACATCCCGATCGTGATTTACAATATCCCGGGGCGGTCCGTGATCGACATGTCGGTCGAGACCATGGCGGAGCTGGCAAAGCACCCGAACATCGTCGGGTGCAAGGACGCGACGGCGGATCTTGCGCGCCCGTTGCGCACCCGTCTCGAGATCGGCCCCGATTTCTGCCAACTGTCGGGTGAAGACAGCACGGCGGTGGCATTCCTGGCGCAAGGCGGCGTCGGCTGCATCTCGGTGACGTCCAACGTCGCCCCGCGCTTGTGCGCGCAATTGCAGGATGCCTGGACGCTCGGCACCGACGACGATGTCTATCGGATCCGCGATATTCTCGCGCCGGTGCATGACGCGATGTTTGTCGAGTCCAACCCGGGGCCGGCGAAATACGGCGCATACCTGTTGGGTAAGTGCCGGCCCGAAACGCGGCTGCCGCTGGCGCCGTTGGGTATGAAGTCGAAGGCGCGTATCGAAGAAGCGATGCGCAGCGCCGGCTTGCTCGACGACGATTATTAGTATTAGCGCGCCAGCGCGGATTTCATCATGGCGAAAACGACCCTGATCTCGCACGGGCAGGTGGCGCAGAACCGCCGCGCCCGGTTCGATTACTTCATCGAAGACACGCTCGAGGCCGGCATCGCGCTAACCGGCAGCGAGGTCAAATCCTTGCGCATGGGCAGGGCGTCGATTGCCGAAGCCTTTGCCCAGCCCGAAGGGCGCGAGATGTTTTTGATGAACGCGCACATTCCGGCCTATCCCGGCGCCATGTTCCCGCATGAGGAACGGCGCAAGCGGCGGCTGCTTTTGAAAAAGAAAGAGATCGACCGGTTGGCGGCCGAGGTTCAACGCAAGGGCATGACCGTGGTTCCGCTCTCGCTGTTTTTCAACAACAAGGGCTTAGCGAAGATCACGCTCGGCATTGCGCGCGGCAAGAAGCACGAAGACAAACGCGAAACCATCAAGCGGCGAGAGTGGGACCGTCAAAAAGGGCGGTTGCTGAGGGATAAGGGCTGACCGGCCAAACATCATACGGATACGATCCATGACCGATAACACCGACGATGGCGTCGAGCTGACCGGCAAAATAAAAGATAAACTGATCAAGACCAAGGAAACCTGGGCGCAGGAAGGCCGTGGCCTTACCGGCAAGACCGGGCGTCCCGAAAACGAACGCCTGCCGCCGGGCCAACGCCTGACTAAGGATTTCCCGGTGCTCGACCTCGGCGTCCAACCCAACCTCAGCCAAAAGGAGTGGGGGCTTTCGGTCGCGGGTCAGGTGGCGCATCCGTTGAAATGGTCATGGGACGACTTCATGGCCCAGCCGCAACAAGAATATGTCAATGACATCCATTGCGTCACGACGTGGTCGCGTTACGACAATTCGTGGCGCGGCGTGCCCATGAAGACGTTGCTGGCTGCATGCAAACCGTTCCCGACCGCGAAATTTCTGATGGTCAAAGGCTTCGACGGCTATTCGACCAACGTGCCGCTGGCCGATGTAGATCGCGAAGATGTCTTCTTGGGGCACACATGGAACGGCGCGCCGCTGGTCAGGGAACACGGCGGACCGGTGCGCTTGGTCGTGCCGCATCTTTATTTCTGGAAGAGCGCCAAGTGGATCCGCCACATCACGTTCATGGAGAAGGACCAGCCCGGTTACTGGGAAGCGCGCGGCTATCACATGCGCGGCGATCCGTGGGAGGAGGAGCGCTATGACTGACAGGCGAATTAGAGTGTGGGTCGCGGAACTCGTCCTTGGGCTTGCGCTTGCTATTGCCGCTCCCGCGGCGGCGCAACAGCCGCCGGTGATGGAAGGGCCGCAAGCGGAGGTCGACGCAGTACTTGCGTTGCTCAAGGCTTGGGGTGAACGCCGTAATGCAGGGGATGTCGAGGGTGTGGTCGCATTGCACCATCCCGACGTGCGGATCATGACGCGTGACCGCGCCGTGCTGGAAGGCCACGACGGCGTGCGCGAATTTTACGGCGAGAACTACGGGTCCGGCACGACCCGCAAGCAATACGGGCAGCTTCAGGAATTACGCGTGTTCGACGGGGTCGCTTTTTTCAGCGGTACGTTCTTGGTGGTGGACGAGGCGCGCGGCATCGAAGACCCCGGCCGCTACGTCATCATTTTACGCAAGGGTGATACCGGAAACTGGTTGATTTACCGGGATATCGACACGCCAAGCCCGGACGGGCTTGTGTTGAAGCCATAAGAAATCGCCAATTCCTGTGCGCGGCGTATTGCACGTTCGATGCGCCATAACCATATAATCCATAGGGTGGCCGCGTTCTTCGGGCGGAGGAGGATCATGTTCGGATCCATTTTCAGGGCAGCGCGCCGAGTGGCGCTGGCGGGCTTGGTCACGGCTATGACCGCGGCCAGCGCAGGTGCGCAAACAAGTGGCGCAGGTGCGCAAACAAATGGCGCGGCCAACGATGTTGCCAATGACGCCGCTAATGACGCGGCTAATGACCGTATGTCCGAAGCCTTGGAGATGTATCACAACGGGCACTACGACGCGGCGCTCAGCTTTTTCCTCGACCTCGCACAACAAGAGAATCTACCCGAGGCCTACTACAACATCGGCGTCATGTACGCGAAGGGCCAGGGCGTCAAGCTCAGCTACGACACCGCGCTGTCCTACTACCGCCAGGCAGCCGACCGGGGCTCGACCCAGGCCATGTTCAGCATCGGAGCCATGTACGCCGTCGGTTTGGGCGTGCCGGTGGATTTCAAGGAAGCCGCCGTCTGGTACCGCAAGGCCGCCGAGATGGGCGATGCCGGTGCCGCGAACACCCTTGGGCTGCTCTACGACAAGCAACGTGGCGTGCGGCAGGACTTCGCCGAGGCGGTGAAATGGTACCGCATGGCCGCCGACCAAGGCTTCACCGCCAGCCAGTACAATCTCGGTTATATGTACGACAAGGGCCGCGGCGTTAAAGAGGACGCCAAAGAGGCGTTCAAATGGTACGCGCGCGCGGCCGAACAGGGCTATACCGAGGCGCAGACGGCACTGGCGTTTATGTACGACCAGGGGCGCGGCGTGGCCCGTGATCGTGTGCAGGCCTACAAATGGTTCCAGATTGTCGCCGACACCCTGCCGTCATCGGCGGAAACTCAGCGTGTTTATGCCATCAAGCGCCGCGACGTGGTCGCCAAGCGCATGAAACCGGCGCAAATCGCCGAGGCGCAAAAGCTGGCGCGGGAGTGGCGGCCCATCGTGCCATAAATCTCCACTCTAGGCTGCCTCCGGGCTGAACCATGGATTGCCCGGTCAAGCCGGGCAATGACGGCTAAGAAGCTTCGATGGCCATGTGTGCAGCCGTGATGTCATCGCCCGACGAGTTCGGGCGATCCATGCAGCAACGGTCCCGGCATCATGCGGTAACGTGTGCACCTCGTAGCGCAAAAAGCGGCCAGCAATAACGGCGTTTCGATTTCTCCGGCTTTCGTTTGAGCTGAATGGCATTGCGTTTGCACGCGTCTTAGGCGGAAAATCACGGCCCAGGCAACCTGCGAGACATGCCACAAGGATTCCACACAAGGATTCCACACAAGGCATTCCA
>JAGREB010000123.1 GCA_020446775.1 Paracoccaceae bacterium | reverse complement strand
CGCGCCACATATGATTCATAGCTTCGGGTCGGGTCTTTCGGCATTTCGATGCCACAGGGTTGTTGAACCAGTCACCGCGCACATTGGCGCGTGGTGACGGCATTGACAGGTGTGGCGGCCGACGCGATGACCCAATCAGTTTTTCACGCATCCATCTTCCGGACGTTGATCTGCGGCGCTGCCGTGTTGGCCTCCGTCACCTTTGCGATCCCCGTGCGGGCGCAAGATACCGGCGCCGACCAGGCAGCCGCTGCGGTTGCGGCAAACGGCACGGCGCGGATCATCGTTCAATTTCGAGTTGACGACCCCGAAACTCAAACGCGAGCGGCTGAACGCGCCCTCGCAAGTCCGCGCACGGCAACCGCCGAAGCGCGGCGACGTGCCGCTATCGCAGTTCAACGCGTGGCCGTGACCGCGGGGCGCGACCGGCTTCAAGCCGGACAGGGCGCGCGGCGCTTGTCGCTGCAACGTACCTTCGATGCCCTGCCCTACGCCGTGGCCGAAGTCGACGCAGCGACCTTGGAGGCTTTACGCGCCAACGAGGAAGTCTCGGGAATTTTTCTCGATCGCGCCGTCGCCGCGGCCGACGAAAATTCGGAAATGCTCAAAGCCATTGCGGCGGCGGCCGATGCCGCCACACCGCAAGTCGCGACCGCGACAATTAACGCCGATGACGTTTGGGCGACGGGATACACCGGCCAGGGCCAGACCGTCGCGGTTCTGGATACCGGTGTCGATGCCAGTCATCCGATGTTCGCGAACAAGATCGTCGCCGAGGCTTGCTATTCCTCGACCTATAGCAGCACGCATTCGACCATGTGTCCGTCCGGGGCCGACAGCCAGACCGGCAGCGGCGCCGGGACCTATTGCCCCAATAACGGCACCGATCCGTGCAGCCACGGCTCGCATGTCGCGGGGATCGCCGTCGGCAACGATCCATCCAGCATCTACGGCAAGGGCGTCGCGCCAGGAGCCAACCTCATCTCGGTCCAGATATTCACGCGCATCGCCGACGAAGACGACTGCACGCCCGAAGGTCAGACGGCAAAAGTCCAAGTGTGTCTGCTGTCCTACACGTCCGACCAATTGGCGGGGTTGAACTTCGTCATCAATCGCGCGCAAACCTATAACATCGCCGCCGTCAACCTGAGCCTGGGCGGCGACCCCGTTACCGGCGCATGCGACAACAATCCACTCAAAGGCGCAATCGACACTTTGCGTGGCCTTGGGATTGCGACCGCCATCGCCGCCGGCAACGACAAAAAGGTCGGGCAGATGAGCACCCCGGCGTGCATCTCGACAGCCGTGTCCGTTGGCGCGGTGGGCACCACATCGCCGGCATCATTCACCAATGTCAGCGAATTGACCGATTTAATGGCGCCGGGCGTCAACGTCCGCTCGGCCGCGGTGGGTGGCGGCTACGTGAATGCGTCCGGAACGTCGATGTCGACGCCGCATGTCGCCGGGGCATTCGCGCTGCTCAAGTCCGTTAAACCGACAGCCACGGTTGCAGCACTTGAAAGCGCGTTGAAAACGACCGGTCCGGCGACCACGATTTCAGGCGCGAGCTATACCGTACCGCGTCTCGACCTCGCAGCCGCGGCATCGTCGCTATCGACGGCAACCGCGGTCACCACAGCCGCGACGACCATCGCCAATGTGCGCCCGGTTGTGACTAACGGCGCAGCCTCTTACATCCGGATCTACAACCCCACGACCTCACCAGGCACCGTCACGATTACGGTTCGCAACGGCGCGACCGGCGCGAACATCGGGACGTGGCAAAGCGCCAGCATCCCGGCGCGTGCCGTGCCGCAATACGATCTAGCGACGATCCTGTCCGGGATCGGCGCAACGTCGGCGGCCGGTCACTTTGCCTTGGGTATTTCTTCGAACTTCACCGGGTATGTGCAGCATTTGTCGTGGAATCAGGCGACCGGCACGCTGGGCAATGTCAGCGGTTGTGACCAGGGCGTCGTCACCTTGCTTACCGATGTACCCGGATTGTACGGCACGCCGACGGCGTCGGTGCAGAGCACGTTAGTCATCGCCAATACCGGCACGAGCTCGGCATCTGCGATCTTCGACGTGTATCGCGCCAGCGATGGCGGTTCGCTCGGCGCATGGCAAACCGCCAGTATCCCGCCGGGCGGCGAAGCCCGCTACGCGTTCGCGAATATCATTTCAGCGCTGGCGGGCGCGTCGAGTTCGGAAACGCTGTACGTCGCACGCCTGCGCAGCGGATTCGACGGATTTGCCCAACACCTTGCCGGCCCATCGGGCGCGGAAAACGCCAACCTGTCGGCATTTTGCAACCTGAAAGCCGAGTGATATGGCCCCGGCGCGCAGAACCGCGCGTCATGCCGGGATGCAATTGCACAAAATTGCGCCGTCGAGGCGATTCTCTGCTGGCTCCGGTCCGATTCGTCGGATTATCTAGCAAGCAGCGCGCGCGGCCGAGGTCAACGCCCGCGCCGGAGGCTGGTTCGGGGGTCGAGGGGAATGTTGCAACTACAAAGCTTCGCTGGCCTTGCGGCCCTGGTGGCGACCGCCTGGATATTGAGCGAGAACCGTCGCGCCGTTCGGTGGCGCACGGTCGCCATCGGCCTGGGGTTACAGGTCACGTTGGGGATCGCGCTCGTCACACTCGATCTCGGGCACGGCATGTTCGACGCCTTGAATGGTGCCGTGCTTGCCCTCGACAGCGCCACCAAGACCGGCATGCAGTTTGCGTTCGGCTACTTGGCGGGCGGAGAAGCGCCGTTCGTGGAGAAGGCCGCGGCCTCCAATTTCATCCTCGCCTTCCAATCGTTGCCGCTGGTTCTCGTGATCAGCGCGTTGTCGGCTTTGCTGTTTTACTGGAATATTATTCCGCCGGTCGTACGCGGCTTCGCGTGGTTGTTGCAGCGGACTTTGGGTGTGGACGGCCCGGCCGGCGTCGCGACGGCGATGAACATCTTCGTCGGAATGGTCGAAGCCCCCTTGGTGGTGCGTCCCTACCTCAGGTCTGAGTCACGCGCGTCATTGTTCGTCATCATGACCGCCGGCATGGCGACGGTCGCGGGAACCGTGATGGTGCTTTATGCGACGTTCCTCACCGGCGTGATTCCGAACGCCCTGGGTCATATCCTGACGGCGTCGTTGATCAACGCGCCGGCAGCGATCATCATCGCGCAAATCATGATCCCCGCGTCGTCCGGCGCAGCGACCGAGGCGCGTAGCATGACCATTCCGCGCGAGCCGGGCGACAACATGATGTCGGCGATCACCCGCGGCGCGCTCGACGGTGCGCAGCTGTTGATCAACATCATCGCCATGCTGGTCGTGCTGGTCGCGTTGGTGGCGCTCGCCAATCAAATCATCGGTGTGCTGCCCGACGTCGGCGGCACGCCGCTGACTCTGCAACGGATATTCGGCTGGATCATGGCGCCACTGGCGTGGGCGCTGGGTTTGCCGGCCAACGAAATTCTCACCGGCGGGCAATTGCTCGGCACCAAGCTGGCGCTGACCGAGTTGATCGCCTTCCTCGACCTGTCACAGCTGCCCGCCGACGCCCTGTCGCCGCGCAGCCGGCTGATCATGACCTACGCACTGTGCGGGTTCGCCAATTTCGGCGCGCTTGGCATCATGATCGGCGGTTTGGTCGCAGTCTTGCCCGAACGCCGTGCCGAAGTCGTCGAATTGGCAACTAAGTCATTGATATCAGGTACCTTTGCGACTTGCATGACGGGCGCGGTGGTCGGCCTGATTAGCTGGTAAAATTCACCCGCACGCCTGGATTCTTGCGCCGCGACGGCGTATCTGATGCCCCATCCGACAAACCTCGCACCGATCAAGGATCCAGGCCGCGCGCCATGGTGTACGCCGTCAAAGAACTGTTCCACACCCTGCAAGGTGAAGGCGCGAACGCCGGCCGGCCGGCTGTGTTCTGCCGTTTCGCCGGCTGCAACCTATGGAGCGGCGTGGAATCCGACCGCGACAGTTCAGTCTGCCAGTTCTGCGACACCGATTTCGTCGGCACCGATGGCATTGGTGGCGGCAAATTCACGACGGCCGCAGTATTGGCCGACGCGATTGCGGAAACCTGGAAAGGCGGCGAGGCAAAGCGATTTGTCGTCTTCACCGGCGGCGAGCCCCTCTTACAACTCGACGACGCCTTGGTGGACGCCGTTCATGAGCGCGGATTCACCATTGCGGTGGAAACCAACGGCACGCTTCCGGTACCCGGCGGCGTCGATTGGGTTTGTGTCAGCCCGAAAGCACAGACCGAAATCAAGATCGCAGCGGGCGATGAATTGAAGCTGATCTATCCTCAGGCCGGCGCCGCGCCCGAGCGCTACGACGGGCTGTCGTTCGCCCACCGCTTCCTGCAGCCGATGGACGGACCCGACCGCGCGGCCAACACGGCGAAAGCGGTCGCGTTTTGCCTGACGCACCCGCGCTGGCGCTTGAGCGCGCAAACCCATAAATATCTTGGCATTCGCTGAAAGAATTGGCTGTGACCGGACGCTTCACGATCATCAAGGAATTCGGCTTCGAGGCCGCGCACCATTTTCCGCACAAGCCGGAAGATCATCCCAATACGCGCATGCACGGCCATTCATTCCGGGTCGACGTCGCGCTGAACGGCGAACCGGACCCGGTTACGGGATGCGTCGCCGATTTCGAGGACATCAACCGGGCCCTCGCCGCCGTGCGCGACAAACTCGATCATCACTTGCTCAATTCCATTCCGGACTTGAAGACGCCTTCGCTCGAAAATCTGGCGCGCTGGATTGCCGATCAATTGAAACCGCAGTTCGCCGCCTTGCAAAGCGTCACCGTGCGCCGCCCCAGTTGCGGTGAATCGGCGCGGTACGAATTGCCGTGACAGCGGACGCGACAGTGGACGCAACAGGGGACGCAACAGGGGACGCGACACAGCGCTGCTTGGTTCTGCACTCCGGCGGACTTGATTCGACGGTGTGCCTGTTGCTTGCCAAGGCGCGCGGCCGCGAACCGATCAGCCTCGGCTTGCGCTACGGCCAGCGTCACGATGTCGAACTCGACTATGCCGCGCGCCAGTGCGCACGATTTGGCATCGAGCGGCGCATCATCGACGTCGCCTGGGACAAACCCGAGATCGTCATTCCGACCGACAGATCAATGGATGACATGCGCCGCGCCATCGCGCCGACGTTCCTGCCGGGCCGCAACGCGGTGTTCTTGGCACTCGCCTGCGCCGAGGCCGCGGGCGTTGACGCCTCCGAAGTTTGGCTGGGCGTCAACGCGGTCGACTATTCCGGCTACCCCGATTGCCGGGAGTCGTTTCTCAACGCGTTTCGCGCCATGTGGGCCGAAGCGGTCCCCAATCCGCCCAAGATCGTCTCGCCATTGGTGAAGATGACCAAACCCGAAATTGCCGCCCTCGCCGCGTCGTTGGGGTTGGCACGCGGCGACACCTGGAGTTGCTACGCGCCCGATTTGAGCCACGGGGAACCACGCCCCTGCGGCAGGTGCGATGCCTGCATTTTGCACGAACATGCCTGGGCGGAGGCGGGCAGGACCGAACCCGGTGTTATCGCCTTGGCATAGACCAGGGGCCATGCGCGGAAATTTTTCGCCAATTCAATCGGTTAGATTCGATCGCCGGCGCTAACCTCAGGTAGTGTTGAGTGATTGATTCGCATGCAGGGCTCGCATATGGTTTAAAGCCGCTACGGTCGGTCACATTTGAACCGCCCGGAACAAAACCACGAATGACAAAGTCCGGCGCGGGGGATTCATTAGGCCAGCGATGAACGCGTCAATCGGCACTATACTTGCAGACCTGGATTCGCTTGCGAGCGAAGGCGATTTTCGACGCAAATTCGCGCGGACCTTCGCCGACCTCGGATTCAACACCTACACCTACGCCGCGCTCAACACCGAAGACATTCGCGGTGCCGATGCCGACATGTTGCCAAGCTTAGTGTACCTGTCGAACTTGCAACCCGTTTGGATCGCGCATTACCTTGAGAGCGGGTACGCCCATGTCGACCCAATCGTGCGCGAGTGCGCCGAGATCAGGTTGCCGGTGGTCTGGAATGAAAAATACCGCGCCAATACGCGCACGCCTGATCAAGCGCACATGATGGACGACGCTTGGGAAAATGGAATTCAGCGCGGCTTTACGGTTCCCGTTCACGGTCCGGGTGGGGAACTCGGCATCTTCAGCTTGAATAGCGATCAATCGGATCGCGAGTTCATGAAATTCATGAATTTACTAAAGTTCGACGTTCAGACGATTTGCACCTATTTTCATGATGCGGTTCAGCGCGCGTTCCACGTCGTCAAGGAAGAGCGTGCCCCGATTCCTCTGACTGATCGCGAAACAGAAATTCTGAAATGGACGGCCGTCGGCAAGACCGCTTGGGAGATCGGTGCGATTCTCAAGATTTCGGAACGCACGGTTAATTTCCATATCCAGAACGTCATGGAAAAATTCGGCGTCCATAACAAGACCCATGCCGCCGCAAAAGCGGTCAACATGGGCCTTATTTCGCGCTAGCCCGCATCCG
>JAGREB010000122.1 GCA_020446775.1 Paracoccaceae bacterium | reverse complement strand
GCGTTCTTCGGCGAAAGCATGTTCTCGTTTGCCGACGATGCGTCGAAGGTGGCGCTGTGCCACCTCGTCGCCATCTTGAAGGCAGGCGGTTTCAGCCTACTCGACACGCAATTCATCACCGATCACTTGAAGCAATTCGGCGCCATCGAAATTCCGCAGCGGGATTATTTGTTGTTGCTCAGCGCCGCATTGGCCGACCGCGGCGAATTCGGTCAACCGTTATCGCCGGGCGAACTCGATGCAACGCTGTTTTCGCAGCGCAAGACCCAAACGTCGTAGACCGCGTCTTCCATCGCCGAGAGGTCGGGGCTCGAAGCGAACATCCACCCGTGGAACACCTGTTCGCGGGGCGTATCGCCAAGTTGCTTGTAGATATCGAGCAAAACGGAACTTTCCGGTGTTTCCTCCGGCGGGCGCGCAAGACACCGCTGAGCCGTAATCTCGAGGCGCCCGAACGCAATCGGCACGCCGACCGGCGCCCTGAGAGTCGAGACGCGCGCCGAAACCTTGTCCAATGCACGCAAGACAGCCGTGTCCATCGGGATTTCAGTCGCCTGCGCGGGCAGCCATGCGAATTGCAAAGCTGCGATCAGGATCGTCGAAAGGGTGCGTATTCCGGCCATCCCTAGTTCGTGCCCGACGAATCGTCCTTATTTGTGGCAAGGAAGATGATCTCACCGACCAAATCTTCGAGCGATTGAAAGTCGCGGGTTTTTGCGAGCGTGCCGCCCGATGCGACCCGGTCGGACGCTTGGCCGGGCACAAGGTTGACATATTTGCCGCCCAGCAGCCCGTCGCTGACGATCACGGCTTCGGTATCTGTCGGAAGCTTCACATCGGAGGCGATCGACATGTCGACGGTCGCTTCGAAGGTTGCCGGATCGAGCCTTTGGCCGGTCACCGTCCCGACGCGAATGCCGCTAATTCGAACGTCGCTGCCCATCTCGAGACCGCCGACCTTGAGAAACTTCGCCGATACCGGATAACCGGTCACGGCGCCGATGTCGGCCGTCGAATAAGCGAACGCCATGAACATCGCCGCGATCACCAGCACGACGGCACCTAGCACGGTTTCGATCGGGTTCCGCTTCATTGTGATGAATCCATTTGTTCGTCGTTGCCGGCCGAACCGCTGTCCGCATCCTTGGTCTTGGCCATCGATGCTTTCGCCTGCTGCACGATTTTCGAAATCAGATCTTCGATAATGACCGAATCTTGCGTGTAACCAATTCGTCCGCCGCGCGGCAGATTGTCCAAACTCCCGCCCGGTTGAAGTTCGACGTATTTGGACCCGAATATGCCGTCGGTTTCGATGATTGCTGCGCTATCGTCGGGCAACGGAACATCGCGTGACAGCACCAGCGTCGCCACCGCATTGAAATGTTCGTCAAGGTTGAGATCGCGCACCTGGCCAACGTCGATCCCGGCAAGGCGCACGGGCGCGCCGACGTGCAGTCCGTCAGCCCGCTTGAACTGCGCAAAATAGTGGACCGCCGAACTATCGCCGCCGGTTTGAACCCGGTTCGCCAAGGCGGAAAAGCCGAGAACCGCGATCCCGGCGAGCAACGCGACGACGCCGACGGTGTATTCGGCGCGCTCGGTTCTACCCATTCGGAGTCCAGGCCTCGTAATCGCCGCCAGCCGGCGCGCGATGGCCTCCGCGCGCATCGTGGCCGGGCGGAAGGTACGCCTTGGCCGTCCCGGTCATATTCGGCTGATGCGGCTGTTCCCACGATCTGGTCGGCGCTTGGATCGGCGCGTCGACGGTATGATGCAACCAAGCATGCCACTCGGGCGGAACCTTCGAAGCCTCGGGTTCGCCGCGATAGATCACCCAGCGCTCCTCGCGTGCGCCGTCGGCGCGCTTCCTTTTCGATTTGTAGTAGACGTTGCCGTAGGCGTCCTCGCCGACTTTTTCGCCACGTAGCTTGGTAATCAGCCACGTCCCGATGCTCATGTCAGAAACTCCTCGGCAAAACCGCGCGGGGCCTGGATACCCCTGAAAGCGGGCGCACTATGTCGATTTTGGCGCCAAGCGTCCAGCAATCGACCGCTTCGCCGCCGGGTCGATAGCCCACAATATGTTGATGTGTCGAGCTTTTTTCAACACAAAATCTATTGAAACCGGCCCCCTCAAACCATAAGCTGTGGCAGTTACTGGCGGCATCCACCAGATATGGTGGCGCGGTGACAGAGGGCTGAGGGGATAACCGATTAAGGGGCCGAACTGTGGCTGCCGTCGTTGCAGCCCGGTCAGCTTATTGCGTGACCCTCAGACGTTAGAGTGAAAGGACGCGCGATGCGGATTACCCGCAGGTTTACGACCGAGAATCGGTCCGCTTATGACGGCATTGCGTTCCGCACCCAAGCCAGCGAAATCAAGAAATCCGACGGGAGCGTGGTCTTCGCCAAGACCGACGTCACCGTCCCGGACGGCTGGTCGCAAATCGCGGTCGACATTCTGGCCCAAAAGTACTTCCGCCAAGCGGGCGTGCCGGCCAAACGTATCGCGGTTCCAGAGGACGATGTCCCCGAATTTCTGTGGCGCCAACAAGCGGCGCCGGACATCAATGAGCTGCCCGAGGACCAACGCTCCGGCGGCGAAAACGACGCACGGCAAGTCTTCGACCGCATGGCCGGCGCTTGGACTTATTGGGGTTGGAAAGCGGGGTATTTCGACACGGCTGATGACGCTCAGGCTTTTTTCGACGAAACGCGTTTCATGCTGGCGTCGCAGACGGCTGCGCCCAATTCTCCGCAGTGGTTCAACACCGGTTTGCATTGGGCCTACGGAATCGAAGGCCCGTCACAAGGCCACTTCTATGTCGATTATCGTAACGGCGAGTTGACCAAATCGTCGGGTTCCTACGAGCACCCGCAACCGCACGCTTGTTTCATCCAATCGATCGCCGACGATCTCGTCAACGAAGGCGGGATCATGGACCTTTGGCTGCGCGAAGCGCGCCTGTTCAAGTACGGCTCCGGCACGGGAACCAATTTTTCGACCTTGCGCGGCGAAGGTGAACCGTTGTCGGGCGGCGGCAAGTCATCAGGATTGATGAGCTTCCTCAAGATCGGCGATCGCGCGGCCGGCGCCATTAAATCGGGCGGTACGACGCGGCGCGCGGCGAAAATGGTGATCGTCGACGCCGACCACCCCGATATCGAGACCTTCATCGATTGGAAAGTCCGCGAGGAACAGAAAGTCGCCGCATTGGTCGCGGGCTCGCGGCTTGCACGGACGCATCTGAACGCCATCGTGCGCGCCTGCCGGGACTGGGACGGCGTCGATAGCGATCAGCGCTTCGATCCGAAAACCAACAAGTCGCTGAAACGCGAAATCAAAGCGGCGCGCGCGTCCGAGATTCCCGAGAACCTGATCCGCCGCGCGATCCAAATGGCGCGCCAAGGCCGGACGAAAATCGAATTCCCCGATCTCAACACCGATTGGGATTCGGAAGCGTATGCCACGGTCTCCGGCCAGAACGCCAACAATTCCGTGCGCGTGGACGACGATTTTCTGCGCGCAGTCGACCGCGACGAAGATTGGGCGCTGACCAACCGCGTTGACGGCCGTGTCAGTAAAACGCTCAAAGCGCGCGCGCTATGGGATCGCATCGGCGAAGCCGCTTGGCAATGTGCCGATCCGGGTCTGCAATTCGATACGACGATCAACGACTGGCATACTTGCCCTCAGTCGGGCCGTATCAATGCGTCGAACCCGTGTTCCGAGTACATGTTCCTCGACAACACGGCCTGCAATCTGGCGTCGCTCAATCTGATGGCGTTCCGCTGCGTCGATGGATCGTTCGATGTCGATGGATTTTCCCATGCCGCGCGGCTGTGGACGATCGTGCTCGAGATTTCCGTCCTGATGGCCCAGTTCCCGTCGCGGGAAATCGCGGAACGCTCGTATCATTTCCGCACATTGGGGCTCGGTTACGCAAACCTCGGCGGACTCTTGATGGCCAACGGAATCGGCTATGACAGCGCCGAAGGCCGGGCTTTGTGCGCGGCAATCACGGCCCTGATGACCGGCACCGCCTATACCGCGTCTGCCGAAATCGCCGAAGAGCACGGCCCCTTCCCCGGCTTTGCGGTAAACCGCGAAGACATGCTGCGCGTGATCCGCAACCATCGCCGCGCCGCCTACGGCCACCACGACGGCTACGAAAATCTGAGTATCCGCCCAGTGCCGCTTAATGCCGCCGATTGTCCCGATCCGAACCTTGCCGCCGCGGCCAAGAAGGCATGGGACACGGCCTTGGAAACAGGCAGCGCGCACGGCTTCCGCAACGCTCAAGTTTCCGTTATCGCGCCGACGGGCACCATCGGCTTGGTCATGGATTGCGACACCACCGGCATCGAACCCGACTACGCGCTCGTCAAATTCAAGACGTTGGCGGGCGGCGGATATTTCAAGATCATCAATCGCACCGTCCCGCTGGCGCTCAAAACGCTCGGCTATAACGACGAACAGATCGACGAGATTTCGCGTTACGCCGTCGGCCGCGCGAGCTTGATCGGCGCACCCAAGATCAACGAATCGTCGCTGACCGACCGCGGTTTCGACGAGGACGCGTTCGAACGTATCGAAAATGCGCTCGACGGCGCCTATGACCTGCGTTTCGTATTCAACAAGTACACGCTTGGCGAAGAATTCTGCCTCGAGACCCTCGGCTTTTCCCGCGACCAGTTGGACGATACCGGCTTCGACATGCTCGAAGCCTTGGGGTACACCAAAGCCGACATCGACCTTGCCAATGCCTACGTCTGCGGCGCCATGACGCTTGAAGGCGCGCCTCATCTGAACCCTGAACATCTCGCGATCTTCGATTGCGCCACACCTTGCGGCCGCACGGGCACGCGCGCGCTTTCGGCCGAAAGCCACATTCGCATGATGGCGGCGGCGCAGCCGTTCGTCTCCGGCGCGATCTCCAAAACGATCAACATGCCGTACACGGCGACCGTCGAGGACTGCCAGCAGGCGTTCATGCTGTCGTGGCAACTAGGGTTAAAGGCGAACGCGCTTTATCGCGACGGCTCGAAACTCTCTCAACCGCTCGCGCGCCTATTCGACGACGACGAAGACGAAGACCGCGACGAAGACATCGATATTATCGACGAAATCGTCGAGCGGCCGCCCGCGGCGCGGGCCGAAGTCATCGCCGAGCGCATCATCGAGCGCGTGGTCGAGCGCGAACGCCAGCGCCTTCCGGACCGCCGCAAAGGCTACACGCAAAAAGCGTTGGTTGGTGGACACAAAGTTTACATTCGCACCGGCGAGTACGAGGACGGCCGTTTGGGCGAGGTGTTCATCGACATGCACAAGGA
>JAGREB010000121.1 GCA_020446775.1 Paracoccaceae bacterium | reverse complement strand
GATGGCGACGCAAAACCCGATCGAGAGCGAAGGAACGTATCCCCTTCCCGAGGCCCAGGTCGACCGGTTCATGATGAAGGTGCAGGTCGATTACCCGAGCCCCGAGGAGGAGTTCGTCATCGTCGAACGGGTCACGGGCGTCACGCCCGCCGTCGCCGCAGTCGCCACGACCGAACAGCTCTTGGCCCTGCAAAGCGAATGCCGGCGCGTATTCGTCGATCCGTCGCTGATCCAATACGCCGTCAAATTGGTCGGCGCGTCGCGCGAACCCGACCGCTACGGCATCCGCGATACTGCGCGCCTGATCAGTTATGGCGCCAGCCCGCGCGCCTCGATCAATATGGTTGAAGGCGCACGCGCCTTGGCGTTCCTACGCGGCCGCGATTACGTTTTACCCGAGGATTTGACCGATCTTGCGCCCGATGTCATCCGGCACCGCTTGGTGCTGTCCTATGAGGCGCTGGCCGAAGGGCTGACACCCGACCGCATCATCCGGCGCCTGATGGACGCGGTCACGCCGCCCGCCAAACCGCTCGAAAGCCATGCCCGCACCGCCGCGAACGCCTGACGCGCTGCTGCGCCGGCTCGAGTGGACGGTGATTCGCCGGCTCGACGGCTTGCTCCATGGCGCCTATCGTACGCTGTTTCGCGGAACCGGGCTCGATCTTGCGGGATTGCGCGAATATCAATACGGCGACGACGTACGCCACATCGATTGGAACGTCACCGCACGCCTGCAAACACCCTACGTGCGGCAATTCAACGAAGACCGCGAAGTCATCGGCTGGTTCCTGCTCGACTTGAGCCCATCGGTCGATTTCGGCGGCCAGGTCAGTAAGCGCGACCTGGCAATCGAGTTCGTCACCGTATTGACGCGCATCCTGACGCGGCACGGCAATCCGGTCGGCGCGATCTTTTATGGCGACGGCGTCGAACAGGTTATTCCGCCCGGTAATGGACGCCGGCACGTGCTGCGAATGCTGCGCAGTTTGACCGACCGTCCGCCGCGGTCGCAGGCGAAGCCCACCGATCTGAGCGACCTGATTCGGACCGCCAATCAAATGATGCGCCGCCGCGCGATTGCTTTCCTGGTGTCCGATTTCATTTCCGTGCCGGGATGGGCGAAGCCGCTTGCGGAAATGGCGCGCCGCCATGAAACGATTGCGATCCGGGTGGGCGATCAGTCCGAGCAATTCATTCCTAATATCGGCCTGACCGTGATTCAGGACGCCGAGACCGGCGAGCAAACACTTGTCGATACCAGCGACATCGGTTTCCGCCGCCGCTATGCCGTCGCGGCCGACAAACGCGAACAAGACATTCGCCGCGCCTTTGGACAGGCTGGCGTCGACGCCCTCGAACTCGCAACCGGCGACGACCTGATGGACGCCCTGTTGCGGTTTGCCGCGCTCCGCAAACAGCGCGGTACGTCCACGGTCGGGTTACCGCGTCACTTGGAGGCCATGGCGTGATTTTCGAATGGCCGGTCATGCTGTGGGCTCTGGCGGTGATCCCGATCATGGTCGCCGCCTATATCGCGGTTGTTCGACACCGCCGCAAACTGGCGCTCCAATACGCGAACTGGTTGCCCGCCAGCGCCGCCGCGCCGACTCAATTGCGCAAGGCGATTCCTCCGCTGCTTTATCTTTTCTCGGCGATTGCCTTAGTTCTGGCGCTGGCGCGGCCGGTGGCGGTGCTGACCCTGGTTTCGTTGCGCGACACCGTAATCCTCGCCATCGACGTATCGCACAGCATGCAGGCCGAAGACATGGCGCCGTCGCGCCTCGCCGCCGCACAGAAAGCCGCGCGCGAATTCATCGACGCCCAACCGTTGACGACGCAAATCGGTGTGGTCGCCTTCGCCGGCACGGCACTTGCCATTCAACGCCCGACCACCGACCGCGTGAAACTGATGAAGGCGGTCGAACGGCTGCAAACTCAACCGGGCACGGCCATCGGCAGCGCGCTTCTGGTTGGTCTGAAGGCGGCATTTCCAAAGGAAAATTTCGAAATCCGCCGCACCGATGCAGACGGTAAACCTGTCGCTGAAGACGACGATTCGTTTGGACCTCCACCGCCGCCGCCGATCGAACGCGCGCCGGGCGAAGAAACATCCGCGGCCATCGTGCTTTTGACCGACGGCCAGGCCACCGACGGTCCCGATCCGGTCGAAGCGGCGGAAATCGCGGCCAATCGTGGCGTGCGCGTCTTTACGGTCGGTATCGGCACAGAGCCGGGTGAAGTTGTCAAAGTCGACGGCGTTTCCATGCGCGTGAAACTCGACGAAGCGACGCTCAAGAAAATCGCCGATCTGACGCTGGGCCGACACTTCCTCGCCACGGACACCGAAAACCTTTCGGATATCTATAAGGGACTCGACGTCCACTTCGCCAAGGAACAACGCGAAACCGAGATCGGCGCCTTTCTGATCGCCGCGGCCGCGGCCGCGACGCTGCTGGCGGCCGCGTTATCGCTTTTGTGGTTCAACCGGGTTCTGTGACGATGGCTTTCCTGACACCGGAATATTTGTGGATATTGGTATTGGCGCCGCTGCTGCCGATGCTTTACGTCTACATACTCGGACGGCGTAAACGGTCCGCCGTCCGCTTCACCAATGTCGCGCTGGTGAAAGAGGCGTTGGGCAGCAAGACTGCCTATCGCCGCCATGTTCCGCCTGCGGTTTTGTTTCTGGCCCTGATCGCCATGATGGCGGCAATGGCGCGGCCATCGGCTTATCTCGTCCTGCCGTCGGAGCGCACGACCATCATTTTGGCGATGGATGTGTCGGGCAGTATGCGCGCGCGCGATGTCGCGCCCTCGCGCATGACCGCCGCCAAGACGGCCGCTAAGGATTTCGTCGACGAACAACCGCGCAATGCCCGCGTCGGTTTGGTGGCGTTTTCGACATCGGCGATGGTCATGCAAGACCCGACCTTGGTGCACGCGGACATCATGACGGCAATCGACGGGCTTTATCCGCAACGCTTCACCGCCGTCGGCAGCGGCATCGTCGCCTCGCTTCAGGCGATTTTTCCCGATTTTGTTTTCGATCCAGGCCGCGAGTTCCGATTGGAAGCGGCCCCTTTAGGCGAAGCGAAAACCGAGGACCGGCCGGCGTTCCAACCTGTTCCACCCGGTTCGAACCCGTCCGCGATCATCATTCTGTTGACCGATGGGCGCACTAATGTCGGCGTCGAGCCGCTCGAAGCCGCGCGCATGGCTGCCGATCGCGGCGTACGCGTGTACACCATCGGGTTCGGCACGGTGAACGGCGGCGATGTCGATTTCGGAGGCGGCTTTATGCGCACGCAGCTGGACGAGGACACACTTAAAGCTATAGCCGAAATGACCAAGGCCAAATATTTCCTGGCGACGTCGGAAGAAGATCTCAAAGAAATCTACGGATCGATGTCGGCGCAGTTCGTTTCGGAACGCGCACGCACCGAGATTACGGGGCTTTTTGGCGGTCTTGCCTTCGTCCTTTTATTGATGGCCGGCGGGTTGTCATTGCTATGGTCGAACCGCCTCGCGTAGATTTTTCCCCGATGCAACTTGTCGATACCCTGATCAAGGACGCCTACGTCGTCACGGTCGATGCTGGCCGGCGTGTATACACGCACGGCTTCATCGCGTTTGCCGGCGGCAAAATTGTTGCGGTCGGGCCCATGAAGGATTGCGCCTTCACCGCGACCGAAACCATAGATGGCGCAGGCAAACTGGTCATGCCGGGCATGACCAATGCCCACAATCACCTCAACCAGGTTTTCCTGCGCGGCTATAACGACGACCGCTGGCCGGTACTCGATATTCCCAAAGCCGTGGCGGCGGTCATGAAACAACTCTATGCCGTGTCCGGCCGCACGGACGAGGAACGCGGCCATGCCTTGACGCGTCTGCATTGCCTGGAGTTGATCAAGGCCGGGTACACCGCAACGCACGATGAACACTTCACCAATGCGCGGCGCGATTCAGTCGATGGATCCTGGGCAGCGTTGAAGGACTCAGGCATGCGCGGCTTTCTCGCCCGCTGCATCGTCAACAGCGAGATGGTCCCCCCCGCCGGACACGAAACCGTCGAGCAAGGACTAACGGAAGTCGAACGGCTCAGGTCCAAGTTCAATTCTTCGCGGATCGCGGTCGCGGCCGGATTCGTCAATTATCGTTTCCTGACCGACCCCGAGGACATGCGCCGCATCCACCAGGGCGCGCAAAAGCTGGGCGCACACCTCGATATCGATATGACCGACAACAGCCGCGGTGCGGACTTGAAAAAGCGGGGCTTCGATGGCGGACAGGTCGAATATTACCGCACGTTCGATCTCCTGACGGCGCCGATCTACGCCGGCAAGGCGGTCAACGTCCTGCCGCACGAATTCGAGATTCTCGCCGCGCACGACTGCCGTTTATCGCTGGTGCCGATCCTGCGTCAGTTCGACGGTGCCGGCTTGCCGCTGCATCGCCTTCTGAAACTCGGCGTTATCCCCGGCCTCGGCACCGACGCGCCGATGGTCACCGACAATCAGAATCCGTTCGAGGTTATGCGCCAGGCGATCCTGGGCCAGAACCTCGCCGTGGCGCGCGAGCGTGCCCAAGGTCAACCGCCGCCGCCCGCCGAGCATTGGGCCACCAGCGAGACCGTGATCGAAATGGCGACCCTGGGCGGCGCGCGCACTCTGTTTATGGACGCGGTGACAGGATCGCTTGAGGTCGGCAAAGCAGCCGATTGTGTGATGATCGACCTCGATCAGGTGCTGATGACCCCGCATTTCGACCACCGCCGCACGCTGGGAACTTTGGTCTGGGCCGGTGAAAGCCGGATCGTCGATACGGTGTTCGTGGAGGGCAAAAAGTTGCTCGAAAACGGCCGTTCGACCGTTTGGAACGAGACCGAGGTGATCGCGTCGGCCGAAAAAGTCTTGCGCGAGATCGCCGCCGAGACCGACTTGCCGACGGTTTTACCGCCGCGTGTCGCCGGCCAGTCCCATCGGGGATGGACGTATCTTTAAGTCACGCGTCCTTTAATAATGCGACGATGCCTTGGTTGGGCGACAAGGAAATGGCCGGCACGGAAACCGAATTCGGTTGAAACGGCGGTGGCCCGTCCGTCGTCAAAAGGACGCTCTCGATGGCCCTTCCCGGAAGCGCCACATGCGCGGCCCGGTCGGCAAGATTGAGGCACACCAGAATCCGCCGTGCGCCAGACTGCCGCACATAGCACAACACTGGCCCGGCGGCCCAAATACCGTCATAGCCGCCGATCGAAAGCGCCGATTCACGGCGGCGCAACGCGAGCAAAGCGCGCGTCAAGTTGAGCAAGGACGCGGGATCGCTACGTTGCGCGTCGACGTTGCGCGTCTTCCAATCCGCGTGCACCGGCAGCCACGGCAATCCGGGGGAAAATCCGGCATTCGCGCTGGTATCCCAGGCCATCGGCGTGCGCACCGGATCGCGTCCCAAGCCATAACCGGCGACGTTCTTTTCCCACGGATCGCGGACTTGATCGGGCGGAATGGCGACATTCGTCATGCCCAATTCGTCGCCGTAATACATGGTCGGTGTACCGCGCAAGGTCAGCAACAACATGGCCGCATTGGCCGCCTGTGCCGGGCCAACCCTGCTGGCAATGCGGGCGCGGTCGTGATTGCCGAGCACCCAATTGGGCCAACCGTGCGGTGGCAGCATCCGTTCATAGCGCGCGATCAAATCGGCCAATGGGCCGGCGGACCAGTCACATCCGATCAGATGAAAATTGAATGGTAGATGCACCGCATCGCCGCGGTCACCATAGTAAGGGGCCAGCTTATCGACCGGGACATAGGCTTCGCTGATCAGGACGCGATCCTGATAAATATCGGCAAGTTGTCGCCAGTGTTTCAACACGGGCCAGAGTTCGGGCCGGTCTGTCGTGTAGAGACGCGACAGCGCCGCCGTCGGCGCATCGCCCGGCCGCCAATCCGGGTTGGGCGGATTGTCGCGTAACGATTCGTCTTCGAACAAATGTTGCACAGTGTCGATGCGAAAGCCGTCGACGCCACGATCGAACCAGAATTTCAAGATCCCGTCGAATGCGGCACGAACATCGGGATTGCGCCAATTCAAATCGGGCTGCGCCGAAAGGTAGGCGTGGTAGTAGTATTGTTGCGTGTGCGCGTCCCAGGTCCAAGCCGGACCGCCAAATTCGCTGAGCCAGTTATTTGGCGGCGCGCCGTCGCGCTTTGCGTCGCGCCAAACGTACCAATCACGCTTCGGGTTCTCGCGCGATGCGCGGCTTTCGTTAAACCACGGATGCCGGTCGGATGTGTGATTGGGCACAAGATCCATAATCAATTTCAGGCTGCGCGCATGAATTGCGTCCGCCAAGGCGTCGAAATCCGCCATCGTGCCGAACAGCGGATCGATGTTGCAATAATCCGAAACGTCGTAACCGAAATCGGCCATTGGCGACGGATAGACCGGCGAAATCCAGACGGCATCGACACCGAGCCATTGCAAGTAGTCGAGCCGCGCGAGAATTCCGGCGAGATCGCCAACACCGTCGCCATTGCTGTCCTGGAACGAGCGCGGATAGATCTGGTAGATGACGCCGCGCTGCCACCACGTTGCCCTGTGATCATGATCTTTGTGATCATGATCCTCGATCATGGCGTCACCGCTGTATTTGAATCCGCGATAAAATCGGCGATTGCGTCAATCCAAGCCGTCCGGATCGCGTCGCTTTCCATGAACAGTTCGTGCTTGGCGCCGGGGAACTCGACCACGCGGCAACGCGGCAGCGCACGGGCTGCGCGGCGCAATGCGTCCGGGTCAACGAAAAACTCCCGGCCGGCGATGGCCATGAGAATCGGAACCGAAATCGACGCCAATACCTGGGGCCGATTGAGCGACGCACAGAATGCCAGGGCCGCATCGGCCCATACGAGCGTCACGCCTGCAAGGCGCAAATTCTCATGCGCGCTTTGCCATTTGGTCATCACCCGGGAACGCGCCGGATCGCTTGTTGTTTTGCTGGTTGCAGGCGATTGACCGGGGTCGGGCGGCCACATGCGGGTGCCGGGCAATATGAACGAGCCTAGACCGATCTTGACCGCGCCGGCGGTGACGAATCGGACCAAGCCTGATGGTAGGGGGCCGAGCGGCAGCCCGAGCATTGGCGCGGACAATGCCATCCCGGCGAACAATGAGCCGTTGCGTGTCATGGCCTTCAACGCGATCGCGCCACCCATCGAATGTGCAACGGCGATCGGTGGACGATCCGCCTTCACGATGCCTGCGACAAAGGCGGTCAGGTCAGCCGCGTCACGGTTGAAATCGCGCGCCGTGGGACGGAAATAACGGCCATCCGAATCGCCCTGCCCGCGCCAATCCAACAACCAAACGTCGCAGTTCCGCGCGGCAAGATCACGCGCCGTTTCGAAATACTTCTCGATGAATTCGGCGAAACCGGGAAGAACGATGACGGTATGAAGCGCCGCGGGACCGGAAAGGCGGGCGTATCGCAGGGCCGCGCCATCGGCCGCGCGCATTTCGCCCCATGTCAGACGATCCGGACATTGAAAACGTTCCGGCAGGTCGGGGCGCGCGTTCGGCAGGCCCAAATTGATCATCGCTCGATGTAGATTGTCAGCGATCGCGAGGCACTAAAACGCACTCGCGTTCTAACACCGATCAAGCGTCCAATTTACGAAACAATTGTGACGATGGTTCGCGCGCTAATCGACGTCTTCGCAGGAAAGGCCGAACTCGCTCAGGCCCTCTTCGAGATAGTCGGCCAGCAGCGGCATGCTCATCAGGTATTCGGCGGTGCGCTTATTGTGCTCGTCGAGCGCGGTATCGACCGCCTCGTCCCAGTCGTCGGCGGTGAACGTCCCGCGACCGACCCACGCCAGGGCCACGAGTTCGATTTGTTCGTCTTCGTTCAGGGAGTTGATGAATTCCTTGAGTTCCTCGAATTCCGGGGTTGCGGTGCTGCTGGGTTCATCTTCCTCGGGCAGGTCGTCCTTGATCACGTCGTCGCCGGAATGGTGTCCGGGTTCGTCGTCGATCTCGTTCATATCGACCATTGCCTCGCGGGCTTTGGCGATGACGAAGCATACTGTTTCGAGCGCTATGTCCATGGCGAGTTCCAATTGACCCCGTGCCGGCGATGCCGTGGGGGTGCCGGTTAAGGCGCCATTGGACAGGATTCGTCGCGGGCTTTCAATGCCGTGTCGGTGTAGTCGGTGAACAATCCGTCGACCCCGAGGGCGAAGAACAGGCAATACTCGCTGACCGGGTCGCCGCCGTAGGCCGCCGCCAGGAATCCCGGATCGGAACGGAATGTATACGGATGCACCTTCAACCCGGCCGCATGGGCACGGGCAATGAAATCTGTCGGCGGCCGCGCCGCGCCGTCGCGGGATATAGGAACGATATATCCCTTGAACGGACCGACTGCCGCCGCATACCCGGCCACCGACGCCAGTCCTTGATCCGTGGCGAGATCGCCGTAGGTCAGGTGGCCGCCCGACCGGACCTCGTCGTATGGTTGTTCGCCGGGCGCCCCGAATAATTGAACGAGCGGTATGTCGGTCAGCTCCTTGAGTGCCTTCAGGTTCGCCGTCTCGAACGACTGAATGAAAACCGGGGCGTCGGCGCGGTTCAATCCCGCCTCGGCCAACGCCAGCAACAACCGCGGTTCCAGCGGCAAGCCGCGCTGATCAAAATAGCTGGGATGCTTGGTCTCGGGATAAATGCCGACCGGCCGTCCGCGTTTGGCGCCGGCTTGCGCCGCGAGCGCGAGCACCTCTTGAAAAGTCGGGATTTCGAATTTTCCGTCGTTGGCGTGGCTGCGCGACGGGATGCGCTCGTTGGCGCGCAGAGTCTTAATCTCGGCCAAGGTGAAGTCTTCGCTGAACCAGCCTTCGGTCTTACGCCCGTCAATGACCTTGGACGTTTTTCGTTCGGGAAATTTGTTCGCGACATCCGTCGTATCCGACAATTCGTTTTCATGGCGCGCGATCAGGATTCCATCTTTCGTAATCACCAAATCCGGCTCGATATAGTCGGCCCCCAATTCAATCGCGCGCGCATAGGCTTCAAGTGTGTGTTCGGGCAGGTATCCACTGGCGCCGCGGTGGGCGATGATCAACGGCGGCTCGCCTGCCGCTGCTAAGCCCGACAAGAGCGACGCGGATATGGCGGCGCAAAAGCCAATCAACGGCCGTGAATCCATCTCGACACTCCTTACGCGGTCCTGAGCCAGGTGTACTGGGCGGCGTGAATAATGATCGCGAGCGTCCGAAAGCGGAAGATTTGCTGTGCCACTGGCGCTAGAGAATCGCGAAATTCCTAGATATTACGTCATCTTACTGAAATATCGGAGTTTTCGTTTGGTTTAATCGACATTTTCGATTAAACCGGTCCCGAGTTTGGAACGATGCCGAATGCCACCCCGTGGTGTTCCGCCGACGTCCTGTCGGCCATGGCATTCAGCGGTTTCCCAGTGCGCCGCATTGGGGGCGCCGACGCAAGCGGGTTCCGTGGGAATCCTCCGCCATACGACGGCGGCTCGGCGGCTACCGTGCAAAAAACGAACGGCGGGCGCGCGGACAGTAACACGGCGCGCTCCTCTAATCGAGCCGATGCGAAACCGAAATTCGCAGCGGATTGGCACGCGCCGCTGCGTTCCCGGCACTTTTCGGGACCGTAGTGTCGCCAACAAAAACTGGAGAACGTAATGGATGACGCACTGACGGACGAAAAACGAAGTCCGGTGTTACAAAATTTCGGCGACGATCCGCTGAAAATGCGCGAGACCGATCATTACCACGCGGAATACATCCAGAACTTCGTCGAAAAATGGGACGAACTGATCGATTGGCGGCAACGGGCGTCCAGTGAAGGCCGGTTCTTCATCGACATCCTTAAAGGCCGCGGCAAGCGCAAGGTACTCGACGTCGCGACCGGCACGGGATTTCACTCAATCCAACTGCTCAAGGCCGGGTTCGATGTGACAAGCGTCGACGGCAACGCCGAGATGCTCGGCAAGGCCTTCGAGAACGCGCGGGACCAAGGCCATATCCTCAAGACAATGCATTCGGATTGGCGCTGGCTGAACCGCGACGTGCATAGCAAGTACGACGCGATCATTTGCCTGGGAAATTCGTTCACGCACCTTTTCACCGAACGCGATCGCCGCCGCGCCTTGGCCGAATTTTATGCGGCGCTGCGTTACGACGGCATTCTGATCCTCGATCAGCGCAATTACGACGCGCTGCTCGACGGCCGGTCGAAGCCGTCGCGCAAGTACTATTACTGCGGCAAGCAGGTCACGGC
This sequence comes from Paracoccaceae bacterium, assembly GCA_020446775.1. GTDB lineage: Bacteria > Pseudomonadota > Alphaproteobacteria > Rhodospirillales > Rhodospirillaceae > VGEM01. Next base: position 5,492 of record JAGREB010000121.1, on the reverse strand, counting down.
GGAACCCGAGCATGTCGACGACGGATTGGCGCGGTTCAAATACGCATTCCCCGACGGATCGGAATATCGCCTCAACATGTTTCCGTTGCGCCGCAAATACGTAACGCGCTTGTTGAACGATGTCGGCTTTTTCCGCATCACCACCTACGGAGATTTCCAGGAACTCGATGGCGACGAGGAGCCCGACTTCTACATTCACATCGCGGAGAAAGCGTATGACGCTGGCCAAGGCTGACACCGCGACCAAAGTCGCCGAGGATTATTACGATAGCGACGACGCCGACCGCTTCTACGCCACCGTCTGGGGTGGCGAAGATATCCATATCGGCCTTTACCAAGACCCCGGCGAGGATGTGAAGACCGCAAGCCGGCGCACGGTCGAATATATGGCCGGGAAATTGAAGCCACTCGGCCCCGAGCATCGGGTCATCGATCTTGGCGCGGGATACGGCGGCGCGGCGCGCTATCTGGCCAAGACGTTCGGCTGTAAGGTCGTTTGCCTCAATGTCAGCGAGACTCAAAACCGTTTGAATCGCGAATTGACGGCCAAAGCCGGGCTCGACTCTTTGGTCACCGTTATGCACGGCAGCTTTGAGGACATTCCCTTCCCGGCCGAAAGCTTCGATGTGGTGTGGTCGCAGGATGCGTTCCTGCACAGCGGCAACCGTCAAAAAGTCGTGACCGAGGCGGCGCGCGTCCTGAAGCCGGGTGGCCGCTTGATCTTCACCGATCCGATGCAAGCCGATACGGCGCCCAAAGATGCGCTGCAACCGATCCTCGACCGGATTCACCTGTCGTCGATGGGTTCGGTCGGATTTTACAGCCGCGAACTGCAAACCGCCGGTTTCGAAACCGCGAACTTCCTGGCCATGACCGATCAGCTCAAGACCCACTACAGCCGGATCGCCGAGGAATTGGCCAAGAGCCGCAAGCTACTCGCCGGCAAAGTCGCCGAAGACTATGTCGAGCGCATGCTGACCGGGCTCGCCAATTGGGTGAAGGGTGCCGAGAGCGGACATCTCGCCTGGGGCGTTTTGCAGGCCCGCAAAGCCGCAACGTCGCACGCCTAACGATCGCAGCACCACAGCGGGGACAATATGACGCCCGATGATCATAGCGCCCGCGCCGAAAGCCTTCGGGCACAAAGCGGATGGCTCGCGGGTCTCAGCCCTACGCTCGCCCTGGTCGGAAAGGGCTTCGTCCTGCTGTTGGTGCTTTTGGCGGTGATCGATGCCAAGACCCTAGGCGAGATCGTGTTCGCGCTTCGCGACGCGATCTTTGTGAATCTTAAGTGGCACTACATCCTGCTTGTGTCCGCCACACTGGGATTCGTGGTTTGGCTGAGTTTCTCGCGGTTCGGCACCATGAAACTCGGCGACGACGATGAAAAACCGGAATTCAGTTACGCGTCCTGGATTGCGATGCTGTTTGGTGCCGGCATGGGGATTGGTCTCGTGTTCTGGTCGGTCGCCGAACCGCTGACCCATTATCAATCCAACCCGTTCATCGACATGGGCGGCGATCCCGCCACCACCGCGATGCGCCTAACGTTCTTCCACTGGGGCCTGCATCCGTGGGCGATCTACGCCACAGTGGGCTTGGCGCTCGCCTACTTCGCGCACCGGCGCAAAATGCCGCTGACGATCCGCTCGACCTTGTACCCATTGTTGGGTGAGCGGGTGTACGGGCCGTGGGGTCATGTGATCGACCTGTTGTCGATGATGGCGACGTTGTTCGGCGTTGCCACGTCGCTCGGCCTCGGTGTCAAACAGATCAACACCGGCCTCAACATCCTGACCGGCTGGGACGTGTCGGTCACGCATGAATTAATCCTGATCGGCGGCATCACCGCCATCGCCGTGGGCTCGGTGTCGTCGGGCCTGCACCGCGGCATCAAGTGGCTGAGCAATTGGAACATGGTGTTGGCCATTGCGCTGCTGCTGTTCGTGTTCGTGGCCGGACCGACGCGCATCCTGGTCAACACCTTCGTCCAATCGGTCGGCGATTACCTTGGCAACATCGTTTCGCTCAGCTTCTGGATGGACGCCAACGGCGATTCGGGCTGGCAGAAGGCGTGGACGACGTTCTACTGGGGCTGGTGGATCGCCTGGGCGCCGTTCGTGGGTATGTTCATCGCCCGCATCTCGCGCGGCCGCACCATCCGTGAATTCATTTTCGGCGTACTGGTCATGCCGACACTGATCACTTTCGTATGGCTGGCGCTGTTCGGCGGTACCGCTTTCCACGCCGAACGCGAAGGCGCCGATCTCGTCGCTGCCGTCACCTCGGACGTAACAACCGGCCTGTACAGCACGATTGCCACGCTCGCGAGCGGCGCGACGGAAACGATTGTCGCTGCGCTGGCGACCGTCCTGATCGTCACATTCTTCGTCACGTCATCGGATTCGGGCACGCTGGTGATCAACACTTTGATGTCGGTGGGCGATCCCGAACCGCCTCTCAGCCACCGGGTCATCTGGGGCGTGACCGAAGGCGCGGTCGCGGCGGTACTGTTGCTCGCCGGCGGCCTGGAAGCCCTTCAAGCCACCGCGATATCGGCTGCCTTGCCGTTTTCGATCATCCTCATTCTGATGATGATCGCGCTCGCGCGCGCCCTCGAGCACGATTATGTGCACGCGCCGCAACCGGCGCTCAAACCCGGCGTCGAAGCCGCCGACGCCGATATCGCCGCGCACCTGAGAGAGAGCAGCCTCGGCGTCAGCGCGGGCGAATAACCGCGCCCGGCGCGACGCGCCGCCACAGTCCAACATTCGTTTTACTCCGGCCTCGAAATGCGAGAATAATTCGCGCGGAACGTGGCGAAGGAGTTGGCGTCTTTGGAATCCATGATGCATTTGGCGATTATCTGGGCCGGCATTTATGTCGCCGTCTTCGCCGCGGAAAAAACCCGGCTGACGCCGGTTTTATTTTACCTGGCGATCGGGTGCCTTTTGGTCAACGCCGGCGTCCTCCCCACGGAAGAAGACGCCTTTATTCGCGGATTTGCCGAACTTGGCATCATCCTCATCATGTTCGCGATCGGGTTTGAGGAACAAACAAATCGATTTGTCCAAAGCATCAAGAAAAGCTGGGGCATTGCCCTGTTCGGTGCGATCGCGCCGTTCGTCGCCGCCTATGCGGTGGCCGAATATTTCTGGGGCGACGCCAATATTTCGTTGATGTGCGGACTGACCATGACGGCCACCGCGGTGTCCTTGACCATGGTCTCCTTGAAATCCGAAGGACTGGGCCGCTCGTCCGCGGCGACCCGGATCATGACCTCGGCCGTGTTGGACGACATCGCCTCCCTGGTCCTGGTGGCCATCATGGTGCCGATCGTAACCCAGGAAAGCGTGCCCGATGCCGCGGCCATCGCCACCACGATCTTGCAAGTGGCCGTGTTCTTCGTGATCGTCACCGTGGTCGGTGCATGGGTGCTGCCGATCAAGCCATCGGGATGGTTCAAGCGTATTCCTCTCATTGGGGACGTCTGCATTTACAACCTGCTGGCCTTCGGCAAGGGTCAGTATGCCTTTCTGGCAATGCTCCTTTTAGCCGTCGCGGTCGGGTTGTTGTCGCACGCGTTTGGGTTTCACCCCGCCGTCGGCGCCTACATGGCCGGCTTAATCATCCGCGAGGAATATTTCAGCACCGCCGACACCCGCGGGTCCTACGGCGAAATCAAGAATACGCTCGACTTGATCGCGTTTTCGATCATCGGGCCGGTATTCTTCGTCACATTGGGCACGAAACTGGTGTTCGATTGGCAAATCTTGATGTCGGTCATCCCGCACATGATCGCCATGACGGTGGCCGTGTTCGTGTTGCAAATCGCCTCCGCCGCCCTCGCCGCGCGCTACACCAGCGATCTGGATTGGCCCAACAGCATGATGGTCGGCTTCGGTATGCTCGGCCGCGCCGAACTGGCTTTCGTGGTGATGGACATCGCCTACGTTCAGTATGAAATCTTGTCCACCGAAGCGTTTTACACCCTGATGACCAGCATCTTCTGGCTGAATGTCGCGGTGCCGGTCACGATCTCGCTGTGGAAACCCCACTGCAAGACAAGCGAGGGATAAAGCTGAGAACGCTCAGTGCGCGCCGACCGAAACGTCCTCGGTGGTGACGGTATTGCGCGAGCCCTTGATCTTGTCGAAGTGGGCCCATACGCCTTCCACGCCGTGCCAGGACCCGCGTGTCGCGGCCTTGGAATATTCAGTGGCGCGGGTTTCGAAGAAATTGGCGTGCTCGACGCCGTTCAGGATCTGCTGCAACCATGGCAGCGGGTGTTCGTCGATGTTGTATAGCGCGGGCAGACCCAGCTGACCCAAGCGCCAGTCGGCGATGTAGCGGATGTAGGACTTGATGTCCTCCGGCGTCATGCCGTTGACGGGACCCAGATCGAACGCGAGATCGATGAACTTGTCTTCCAGGCCGACAACCGTCTTGCAGCAATCGACAATGTCGTCTTTCACGCCCTGGGTCAGACAGCCGGTTTCCTTGCTGAAGGCATGGAACAATTTGATCATGCCTTCGCAGTGCAGGCTTTCGTCGCGCACCGACCAGGACACGATCTGGCCCATGCCCTTCATTTTGTTCTGGCGCGGGAAATTGAGCAGCATCGCAAAGCTTGCGAACAGTTGCAGGCCTTCGGTGAAGGCGCCGAACATGGCAAGGGTACGGGCGATGTCGGCATGGCTGTCGACGCCGAATTGCTGCATGTAGGTGTGCTTGTCGGCCATCGCCTTGTAATCGAGGAATGCCGAGAACTCGGTTTCCGGCATGCCGATGGTTTCGAGCAATAGCGCATAGGCGGCGATGTGGATGGTTTCCATGTTCGAGAACGCCGACAGCATCATCTTGATCTCGGTCGGCTTGAACACGCGCGCATAGCGCTCCATGTAGTTGTCGTTCACCTCGACGTCGGATTGCGTGAAAAAGCGGAAAATCTGCGACAGCAGATTGCGCTCGTTGTCGGTCAAGCGGCTCGCCCAATCCTTGCAGTCCTCACCCAGCGGCACTTCTTCCGGCATCCAGTGAATCTGTTGCTGGCGCTTCCAATAGTCGTGCGCCCACGGATAACGGAACGGCTTATAGCCGTGACTCGGCGTCATCAGGCCGGGCAGCGACGTGCTGGTCACGAGCGACGGGGAGACTTTGGGGGCGATGCTGTTCATCGTTCTTGTCCGCAAGGGTCTTGGAGTTCAGGAAACGGCCAAATCAGGAAACAAAAGGCATGCCGGCCCGCCTATTGGCAGGCCAGACATTCCTCGTAATCGGTCTTGTCGGTGGCGAGCGGCTTGGTCGGCCAGTCGCGCGTGTTGTCGGCGTCAACGCCCGCGAAGGCGGCGCGCTGCACCGACTTGGAGCGCAGGTAATAGAGGCTCTTCACGCCCGATTCCCACGCTTTCCAGTGCAGCATCATCAGGTCCCACTTATCGATGTCCGACGGCAGGAACATGTTGATCGACTGGCCCTGGCAGATATAGGGC
>JAGREB010000120.1 GCA_020446775.1 Paracoccaceae bacterium | reverse complement strand
GCGTCATGTTGCTCAAGGAGGATATGACCATGCGTAAGAACACCACGAATCCCGGTCTCGGGACAGTCTCCACCACACAGGTCTGTCGCGGCGCTTAAGCGCCGGTTGGCGTGCGTTTTCGGCATGCCGATGCGACACCCCCATCCCAAAGGAGACAGCCATGACCAACACATTCTCAAAATTCAAAGTTCCTGCAATCGCCGGCGGCACCGGGCGCATTCCGGTGCTGGCCTCGGAAGCTGGGCTCGCCGGTTACCTCGACGCCATCAAGAAGTTTCCGATGCTCGAAGCCGACGAGGAATACATGCTGGCCAAAAGGTACGCCGAGCATGAAGACACCGAGGCGGCCCATAAGCTTGTCACCAGCCACCTGCGCTTGGTGGCCAAGATCGCCATGGGCTACCGCTATTATGGCCTGCCGGTGTCCGATCTGATTTCGGAAGGCAACCTCGGCCTGATGCGCGCCGTGAAGAAATTCGATCCGGAACGCGGGTTCCGGCTGGCCACGTATGCGATGTGGTGGATCAAGGCCGCGATCAACGAGTTTGTTCTGAACTCCTGGTCGCTGGTCAAGGTCGGCACCGTCGCGGCGCAGAAGAAGTTGTTCTTCAACTTGCGCAAGATGAAAGCCAAACTCGGTCTCTACGACGAAGGCGACCTTCCGCCCGAAGACGCCGAGACGATTGCTCAGCGTTTGTCGGTCAGCGCCGACGAAGTTCAGGATATGAACCGCCGGCTCTCTCGCGGCGATGCCTCGCTCAATGCCATGGTTACGGAGGACGGTGACCTACAGCGTCAGGACATGCTGGTCGACGACACCCCCAATCAAGAGGTGACGCTTGGCGAACGCGAAGAGCGGACCGTCGGCCTCAGTCTGATGCGCGAAGCCTTGAAGACGCTGACTCCGCGCGAGCGGGCGGTGATTGAACAGCGCCGCCTGAGCGAGGATCCCAAGACGCTCGAAGAAATCGGTGTCCAATACGGCATCAGCCGCGAACGCGTCCGTCAGATCGAAAACAAGGCGTTCGACAAGCTGCAAAAGGCGGTTTTGGCCGCATCCCAGGCGCTTGAATCGGCCTCGGCGAAGGCGCTGCCGAACTTCGCGCACGCATAACCTTCAGTACCGGAGCGGATATTATTTCCGCTCCGGCACGAACGGCTGGGCCAATAGCCGGTCGAGGCGTTGTTCGCGCGCATCGCGAAACGCTGAAAGGCCGATGGTCATGTTCGCAAGCCCGCCGGCGGGCTGGGCAACGTAGGTTCCGAATAACCGATCCCACCACGGCAAGTTGAAGCCGAAATTGCTGTCGGTTTCTTCGGGCGCGACCGAATGATGCACGCGGTGCATGTCGGGCGTCACGATGAACAGCCGCAATAGGCGGTCAATGCGATCCGCAATCTTGACGTTGCCGTGATTGAAGAGTGCGGTCGCATTGAGTACGACCTCAAACAGCAACACGGCGACCGGCGAAATGCCGAAGGCGAAAACCGCGCCGACTTTGACGGTCAGCGATAGAACGATCTCGATCGGATGAAAACGTAGGCCCGTGGTCGCATCGATCTCGGTGTCGGCATGATGCATGCGGTGCAACCGCCATAAAACCGGCACCGCATGGAAGGCGCGGTGCTGAACATAGATGACCAAATCGAGGAGCACGAAACCGGCCAAGCCGGCCCAAAATCCGTCCCACCCGATGACGTTGAACATGCCCCAGCCGCGTTCGCTCGCCACCGATGCGGCGGCCACGGGCATGATCGGCATCAGGACGCGGCCCATCAGGGTCGCCACGACGACGACGCCGATATTGCCGCTCCAACGCAAGATTCGCGACTGGACCAACGGCCGCCAAGGGAATCGGAATTCCCAGGCGGCCATGACCGCCAGGACCAAGATGAAGGCGCCGGTCCTGATCACCGGTTCAATCGCGAAAAGTGCGGTATTGGCTGAGCCCACGGGTCGATAATACCGTTCAGACGTTGTTTTTGGCCTTGCCGGGGCGGCGCGAACCGGCCACAAACAGCCGCTTTTCGAGAGTGCCATGCCCCGTACAGATCGCGCCCATATTCTGACGATTACGTGTCCCGATACCACCGGTTTGGTGGCGGCGATCGCGAGTTTTCTGCGCGACCACGATTGCTTTATCGAAGCATCCAGCCAATTCGGCGATCCCGATACCGGTACGTTTTTCATGCGCGCGGTGTTCGACCTGCCGGACGGCGTAAATAACGCCGAGGCCATCCAAACCGGGTTTGCCGGGGTCGCCGCCAAATTCTGCATGGCGTGGCAAATCGTTCCGGCCAAGCGCAAGCCGCGCGTATCGATCGCGGTGTCGAAGCAGGGCCATTGCCTGAACGACCTTTTGCACCGCTGGCAGGCAGGTCAGCTTCCGATCGACGTCGTTTCGGTGGTGTCCAACCATGAAGACATGCGCCGTTTGGTCGATTGGCACGGTATTCCGTTTCATCACTTGCCGGTCACCGCCGAGACTAAGTCGGCCCAGGAAGCGCAATGGCGCGCGCTGATCGAGCGCGAAAATATCGAACTGGTGGTGTTGGCGCGTTACATGCAAGTCCTGAGCGCCGAAATGTGCCGCGCGCTGTCGGGGCGCTGCATCAATATCCACCACTCGTTCTTGCCGAGCTTCAAAGGGGCCAAGCCGTATCATCAGGCGCATGAGAGGGGCGTGAAACTCATCGGCGCGACGGCGCACTACGTGACCGAGAATCTCGATGAAGGCCCGATCATCGAACAAGCCGTGGAACGGGTCGACCACGCCCAGACGGCGGCCGATATGGTGGCCATGGGGCGGGATTTGGAAAATGTCGTTCTGGCCCGGGCCGTGCGTTATCACGCCGAACGCCGGGTACTTTTGAACGGTGCAAAAACCGTTGTATTTCGTTAGATTGCGGTCGCTTTGGGAGCGCTTTGGCGGTTGACTCGCCGACGCCCAGAGTCGAGGATAGAAAGATAGTAGTCGAAACTAAATACCGGTCGCCCGGATGAGTGTCGCAACCCTTAAGACTTCGAACGCCATGCCGAAGACCATTTTGATCGTTGAAGACAATGAGTTGAACATGAAGCTGTTCAACGATTTGCTTCAGGCGCACGGCTACAACACGTTGCAAACGCACGACGGCCGCGATGTCATGGAAATGACCCGCAGGCTGCGGCCGGATTTGATCCTAATGGATATCCAGTTGCCCGAAATTTCCGGGCTCGAAATCGCGAAGATGCTCAAGGCCGACGACGACCTGAAGTCGATCCCGGTGGTGGCCGTGACGGCATTTGCAATGCGCGGGGACGAGCAGAAGATCCGCAGCGGCGGGTGCGACGGCTATATCGCGAAGCCCATCTCGGTGGCGAGTTTTCTGCAAACCGTGTCCAAGTTCCTCGATCAGCAGCCGGCCTAATTCCGGGTCCGAACAACAAAAAAGCCCGCCGGTTGGCGGGCTTTTTTGTTCGGCGCGCCGGGCGCGGCCTACTTAATCTTACCTTCTTTGAAGATCACGTGCTTGCGCGCGATCGGATCGTATTTCTTCAGCTGAAGCTTTTCCGTCTTGGTGCGCGGGTTCTTCTTAGTCACGTAGAAAAATCCCGTGTCCGCGGAGCTTTCGAGCTTGATCTGGATCGTGGCTGGTTTGGCCATGGCGCGTGCCTTGTTGGATGTCCCGAAAAAGAGGGCGGAAAATACACCCTCGGTCCGGGGTGTCAAGTTAACCCGGACCAGGTTAATTGGTGAAATATCAACAGGTTAATGCGATTCGGCGAGATTGGTCGTGAAGCTGCGCGCATACAGCGCGCGATCCGACGCCAGTTTGAGCGCTAAAGCCATGTCGAAATCACCGTCGTTGCGGTTCTCGGCCGGACAAATCCGGCGCAACTCGGCCCTTTCGTCCGGTGCGCCCGAATTCGCGAGCCAGCGTTGCCGGTCGATGATTTGTCCGACCGGATCGCCGGCCACGGCCGTCAACGCCGCGGTTTCGCCGCTCGCGTGGCCGCTGGTGCAAATCGTCGGCAGGATGCCGAGCTCATGAATGAAATACCCCGCCGGCGCCATCACGCGCGACCACGTCAGCGCGATTTCGCCGTCGTTCGGCAACCGGATCAAAGTTTGGACCGAACCCTTGCCCAGGGTATTCGTCCCAACGACGACGGCGCGTTCGTTGTCGATCAACGCGGCGGCGAGAATTTCCGATGCGGACGCGGATTTTCCATCGACAACCAGAACCAGCGGCAACCCGTCGGCGATATCGCCCGGCGAGGCCGCGTAGAATTGCTTGGCGCCGGGATGGCGGCCCGACAACGTCGCGATGGTGCCGCTGTCGAGGAACATGTCGGCGAGGGCGACCGCTTGGTCCAGCAGCCCGCCGGGATCGCCCCGCATGTCGAGAACGATGCCGCTCAACGGCGTTTTTGCCTCGCGTTTGAGCCGGTTTAACGTGGCCGCGACATCGCTGGCGGTGCGGATGTTGAAACTGCCCACCGAGATACGCGCAACATCGCCGATCCGCTGAGCTTTGACCGTTTTGGGGATCACCAAGCCGCGGCGGGGGTGGGCGACCGACAGTTGCGTGTCGCTGGCGTGGCGAATTGTCAGTTTGACGCGCGATCCGCTCGGTCCGGAAAGGTAACGCATCGCCTCATCACGCGTCGCGCCGGCAAGGTCATGGTCGTCGATCGCGACAATGAGGTCCCCATCCCTGACGCCGGCCGTCTCGGCAGGTCCGTTCTCGATCGTCGAACGTATGATCAGGCCTTCGTCGACAACATCGAAGGTGAGGCCGAGGCCGATCACACCATTTCGGTTTGCGCGGTTGGTGCGGGCCGACCCGCGTCCCGCGTAGCGCGAATAGCCATCGATCTTGGCGAGCGCTGCGTTGAACATCATCTTGAACAGCACTTCCGGATCGCGGTTGTCCGGCGATGGTTCGGAGGCGTTGAACAGCAATATCGTTGTTGCGATCCATCCGCGCATATCGTCCGCATCGGGACGGGGCGTGACGCCGAGTTTACGATTTCCACTCACCAGGATGAGGTCGGACGGTGTGACGTCGACCCGCAAACCCGGATCGATCACGCGGACGTTTTCGAGACCAGCCAGGAACAATTCGTCGAGCGGCGGCGGGGCAAGCGCTTTCTGCGAGATTTCGGTGAAACCCGCGCGCAGGACGCTTGCGGTGTACATGGCTTCACCCCGCGCGGCGCGAGAGGCGTAATGGCGGGACGGCAAATCGTCGAACTCGGGCGCCGTGGCGCAACTCGCGAGTATTCCCGCCGCTGCAGTTGCGACAAGGGGCGCGAATGCGATCCGCTTGACGGGACGGAACGAATTTAGGATCGGCTTAAGGGCACATAAAAATCTCAACGGTGTCTCGTGCGCTTCTTTTTCGAGGGCCGTTGCCGGAAGCCGTTATTTGCACGGTTCGATTTGCGCAGTTGATCGGCGGTCCCGGCGTATTCATAGACGATACTGCCGGTAATCTCGTCGGTTTCCAAGAGCCTGACATGGATCGGATCGCCCACCCGTAGCACCAATCCGTGCCGCCGCCCGATCAGGCGATGACCTTTTTCATCGAAGTCGTAATAGTCCTGCGGGAGATGGCGGTGCGGCAGGATCCCGTCGGCCCCGGTGTCGTTGAGGGTGATGAAAGCGCCGAACTTCGAAACCCCGTTGACGCGGCCCGCAAATACCGCATCGATTTTGTCGGCGAGATACGCGGCGGTAAAGCGGTCGACGGTTTCGCGATCGGCGGCGGCCGCGCGGCGCTCGGTCATCGAAATGTGATCGGTGATTGCCTCAAGATCGGGATCGCGGTGAGCATCCCATCCGCCGTCGCCGAGTTTACACGCCGCGATCAAGGCACGGTGGACCAAGAGGTCCGAGTAGCGCCGGATCGGCGAGGTGAAATGCGCATATTGCCTGAGGGCGAGTCCGAAGTGGCCGACATTGGTCCCGCTGTACACGGCCTGCGATTGCGTGCGCAGGACCAGCGTGTTGAC
>JAGREB010000119.1 GCA_020446775.1 Paracoccaceae bacterium | reverse complement strand
TTGACCAGAATCTTGATGCGCGCCTTATAGATGTTGTCGCGCCGGCCGTAGCGGTTGTACACGCGTAGCGCGGCTTCCAAGTAAGATAGGAGTTCCGCCTTCGGGAGCGCGGCTTTGATGAGCGGCGCGACGAACGGCGTGCGCCCCATGCCGCCGCCGGCATAAATATCGTAGGTAATTGCGCCGGCGGAATCCGAAACAATACGAATGCCGATGTCGTGGAAACGGATTGCCGCCCGATCCTTGGCCGCACCGGTCACTGCGATCTTGAATTTGCGCGGCAGGAACGAAAATTCCGGATGCAATGTCGACCATTGGCGAATGATCTCGGCCGTTACACGCGGATCGTCGACTTCATCGGCGGCAACACCCGCAAACTGATCGGCGGTGACATTGCGAATGACGTTGCCGCTGGTTTGGATGGCGTGCAATTGAGCCTGCGCCAAATCCCGCAGGATGTCCGGCGCGTCTTTCAGCTGAACCCAATTGAATTGGATGTTTTGCCGGGTCGTGAAATGCCCGTAACCGCGATCATACTTTTCGGCAATCGTCGCCAAGGCGCGCATCTGATCGGACGACAACGTGCCGTAAGGTATCGCGACCCGCAGCATGTAGGCGTGCAGTTGCAGATACAGCCCGTTCATCAAACGGAGCGGCCGGAACTGATCTTCCGTCAATTTACCGGACAGCCGCCGCGCGACTTGGTCGCGAAATTCGACGACCCGCTGATCAACCAACGCTTGGTCGTATGTATCGTACTGGTACATGAGAGGATTTATTTCCGATTACGCTGCCGCCGCCGACTTGCGGCGAGCGAACGCCGGATGAATCGTAGGGCCGAGCGCACGAATACGCTCGCGTAGCCGCACGGGTTCGTCGCTCGAAGCGTCGACATCGATCGTCGTAACGTCGATCACCTGATCGGCGGCGAGCGCCTGGTCCGCGAACTTGCGCCACTTGGCGTCGTCGGCAGCGGCATATCGGGTCGCGAGATCGATATCGGAAACCCATCGGTGCGACGGGCCGAGATAAACGACTTCTCCGGTGAGGAGAAGATTGGCAGAAACGATTTTGGACATGGCGGCCTACCTAGCTAGAAAAGTCATCCGTGAGCGAAATGAAAATCCGCGACCGGCGCGTAAACTGGGATTCTGATTTGCTTGGCCGGCGTCGCGGGTTCGGCTTGTCGCGCGGCGACTGCGTTGGACGAAAACGCAACGCGCGCGGCGACGACTTCGCCGACGATCAGGAGCGTAGGCCCCGTCGGCGCCATGCGTTCGATCGTGCCGGCGAGGCTACGTAGATCGGTCAATCCGAGCCGTTGATGCCTGCGCCCGGCGTTTTCAATGACTGCCACCGGCATCGCGCCCGGCACATGATCTTGTTGCAACGCGCCGACGATCGCGTCCGACGCATCGCGGCCCATGTAGATCACCAGCGTGCGGCCCTTCCCCGCAAGGCCGGCCAAGTTCGGCGGCGCACCGTCGCGCGTTGACGCCGTCACGAACGATACGGCGGTGCTCACACCGCGATGGGTCAGCGGAATTCCCGCGGCGGCGGCGGCCGCCAATGCCGCGGTCATGCCCGGAACGATATGAACTTCGATACCGGCGTCGGCCAACGCTTGGGCTTCTTCCCCGCCGCGCCCGAAAATCAGCGGATCGCCGCCCTTGAGACGCACGACAGATTTTCCGGTGCGTGACGCGCTGATCATCGTCGCGATGATTTCGCTTTGCGGTGTCGATGCGCGCCCGGCGCGTTTACCGACCGCAATCCGTGCCGCCGAAGCCGGAATGAGATCAAGAACTGTGCGATCAACTAAATCGTCGAACAGTACGACATCCGCCTTTTCGAGCGCTTCGCGGGCAGCCAGCGTCAGCAAACCCGCCTCGCCGGCCCCGGCGCCGACTAGGCAAACCGCACCCGCGCCGCGATCAAGCCGCACCGAACTGCGGGAAACCGCAAAGTTTCGAGATGGAAACGATTCAGGCATCACACCGGTCCTCAACGTGCCCCCAGAGGGGCTCGTTCCGGGAGGTACGGCGTGCGGCACCGGCTACAAAAAGATATTTCTTCTCAATAAAGTAGGACGCGACTTTTGGAGACGATTATCCTTCAAAGGACAACCAGACAAAAAATCCTTCTCTCTTCGGGCACCTCTTATGGCGCTCCCGTCCGGATCATTCGGCCGCCTTGGCCGGATAGTTGACCATACCCGCGTCCGGACGCACGAAGATGCCCTCTTTCAAATAGCCCGCGATCACCTTCTTGACCTCGGCGCCGCCCGCGTAGGGATTGCCGAGCGGGTCGTCGGGCCAAATGTTGTTCGGCAACCCGCGTTGTGGCTTGCCGTATTCGCCCGCATAGACAACCGGATCGTCCCAGATCAACAGATTGGCTTGAATGTCGGCGCGGGCACGACGCAGCGCCTTGAGGTCGATGACACCGGCGAGCGGCACTTGCCCGGCGGTATCGGCCTCGGCCTGAATTGTGCCGTCGAAATTGACGATCTTCGAATAGCCGCGCGCGCGGGAACTGGGCACGTTTCGTCCCGGCAGGAAATATTCTCCGCCGTGCCCGCACGTCACGACGTACGCCGTGTTTTCGAACGCCCGCATGCGCCGCGACGCGTCCCAGCCCTGCCGGTGCGCGCCGTGCGGCTCGGAGGTCGGGTGGATGATGACTTCGGCGCCCCGCTTGACCATGGCGCGATGGGTTTCCGGGAAGTTGTTGTCGAAACAGACCACCGTCGCCAATTTGCCGATCGGCGTATCCGCGACCGGGAACAGGTGATCGTAGCCGTATTTGTCGACGTACTGATCGAACACGCTGCCGGGTGTGGTATCGGGCAAGAATCCCATCGCGTCGCCGCAATGAATCTTGCGGTAACGGTGGATCAAATTACCGTTGTCGTCATAGATGAACGCCGTATTGAAAAAGCGTTGCGGCCATTCGGGATCGTATTCGAACACGCCGCCCGACATGTAGCACTTGGTCTCCTGCGCGAACTTGGCGATGCGGTCCATTTCGGGCCCGGGGAACGTGACACCGATCTTATCGGCGACGTGCCCAAGCTTGTTGCCAAGCGGACTAACCGGTCCGGTCAGGAAAAATTCCGGAAACACCGCGAGTTTCATGGTCGACGCGCGCGCCATGTATTGACGGATCAAATCGAACGCGTCGTCGAGGTTGGCATTGCGCTTGGCAACCAGTTCGTCAGGCGTATTCGATTGGTGCACGACATGCTGACAGATCATCACACCGTAAAGATCGATCGCATCCTTGCGCGCCGGTTTGACGTCGGCCTCCGCGCGTGCTTTGGCGTCGGCAATCCAGGCCTTGCGGGTCTTGGGCGCAATCCGTCCTTGCGACTTTTCCTTTTCGTAGCCCGGCGCATAGAGGTTCATGCGGACGATGGACGGAAAATTGATGGTCGGCCCGAGACGGCGCTGACGCAGCACTTCAAGCTCGAGCGGAGCCTTGATGAAGGACTCATCGCCCGCCGCCATTTGCGCCGCGCCCGCCCACGGGAACAAACCTGTCGCCTTGGGCAGGCTCGCCGTATTGCCGTCGATGGTCGCAGACAACGCAGACGCGGTGGCGACGTAACAAAGATTTTCATATGCACGGGCGGTGCGCGCCAGAATCCGCGTCGCCAACAGGTGATCGCTGCGTTCGCGCGACGGATTGAGGATAATTTCGGCTCCGCGCACCATCATGGTGCGCACGATATGCGGCGCAAGGACATCCTCGCCGCACAGGATGCCGATTTGCCCGAGCGGCGTCTTGGCAACCGTGAATGCCGCCGGCGCATAGGTCTCGGCCGTCGTATCGGTGAACCCTTCGACGATGTCGGGCAATACCTTGGCCGAGGTGAGCATTTGCTTCCCGTCGGGTCCGACCAAAATTCCGACGGTGCGCACATTTCCGTCGCTCCCTTTGACGTAGGCCGACGCGCCCAAGACAAGGTTATATTTCTTGGCCAATTTGCCGAGAGCGGCGCTGACATCGGACTCCGCAGCGGCAGACGTCTCGCCGCCATCGACGTGCGGCAACAGTGCCAGGACGGTTCCATCGTCCACCATCGTCCGGCGCGCCTGCGCAAGGGCCGCATCGGCGGCTTTGGTGTCGGTTGGCATCCATGGTGTTTGCAGCAGGATCATTGGTCCCTCCCCGCGCTTGAACTGTTGGCCGGCATATTGCGTCGGACCGCTCTGCTGCGGCCAGCGCCCTCGAAGATGCGGTCAGCCTATGAGCATACCCGGACCCATAGGAGAATCCCCTTTGATCGGGTGGAAATGCATGGAAAATTGCTGCCACCGCATATTTTGGTATCGCCTTTCGCAATGTTGGCCGTCGACCATCCAAAAGAGTTATTGGCCCACGTCAGTAAACCACTCGGCACGAGTGCGTGGATCACCGTGACACAGGCGATGATCGACGACTTCGCGCGGTGCACCGGCGACGACAACTGGATACATATCGATGTTCCGCGCGCCGCACGGGAAATGCCGGGTGGAAAAACCATCGCCCACGGCTTTTTGACGCTTTCACTGACTCCCCAACTGACCCGGGAAATCCTTGAGGTTCGGCAAGCGGCACGCTTCATCAATTACGGCGTCGACCGGTTGCGATTCATTTCGCCGGTTCCGGCCGGAAGCCGGATCAGGTTGTCGCAAACTTTATCCAGCGGCGAGGCCCGCGAAGACGGCGGTTACCGAATCGTGCTGGCCTCGACGGTTGAGATCGCGGACACGCCACGTCCGGCGGCGATTTTCGACAAAATCGTTCTAATTTATCCGCGTTAGCGGCTTGAGGCATGCCGGCGGCCAGAACTTCGACGCCCGCTGAACCTTGACCTCCGTCAAT
>JAGREB010000118.1 GCA_020446775.1 Paracoccaceae bacterium | reverse complement strand
GGCTTGGTGATGTAATCGTCGGCGCCGACGTTCAGACCGCGAATCTTGTCGGCCTCTTCGGTCCGGGCGGTCAGCATGATGATCGGCACGCCCCGGGTGGCGGGACGGCGGCGCAGCTGCCGGCACACTTCGATGCCCGACATCCGCGGCAACATCCAGTCGAGCAGCACCGCGTCGGGCGGCGTTTCGTCGGCGACGGTCATCGCCTCTTCACCGTCGTTCGCCTCGGTGACGCGATAGCCTTCCTTCTCGAGATTGTAGCGCAACATCGTGACGAGCGACGCTTCGTCTTCGACGAGCATGACTGTCGGTTTCATGGCTTTTCTCCTGTATGGAAATCGGCAGACATTGAGGTAGTCAGCGGAATGGACGCACGTTCCTGTGCGCGCCCATTCTTATCGCGGCGCCTTTCCGCCAGTTGCGTTCCCGCGACAAGAAATTGAATGGTTTCGGCGACATTGGTGGCGTGATCGCCAATGCGTTCGAGGTTTTTGATGCAAAACAGAAGGTGCGTGCACGGCAACACGTAATCGTGTTCGACCAGCATGTCGGACAGCAGGTCTTGAAACACGCTGGTGTGCAGCGCATCGATTTCGGCGTCGCCCCGCCAAACCGATTCGGCTTTCGCGACATTGCGCTCGACATACGCGTCGAACACAGTCTGCGTGTACTGACGAACAAGATGGCCGAGTTCGATCACGCCGGTCGCGGCGGGCACTTGCCCGTATCCGTTTACGATCACGGCACGCTTGGCGATGTTGGCGGCGTAGTCGCCGATACGTTCGATATTGCTCGAAATCTTGAGGGCGGCGACAATTTCGCGCAAATCTGCCGCAACCGGAGCATGACGGGTCAACATTCCCATGGCGCGGGCGTTGATGTCGGTTTCAAGGTCGTCGATTGCCGCATCGCCCGCAACAACACGCTCGGCCAACTCGGTATCGCGGGCCGCCAGCGCGTCGATCGCGGCCGTCAATTGGGCCTCGGCCAGGCCGGACATAGCCGACAGCTTTGCGGACAGTTCGCGCAGTTCCGCGCTCACCCCCCGTTCGGAGGTGGCGTCGGCGTCCATTGCACGATGCGTCGTATCTATCATGTTCATTCCGTGATTATCCGAAGCGTCCGGTCACGTAGTCCTGCGTGCGCGCGGTCTTCGGCGTTTGGAACATGACTTCGGTATCGCCATATTCGATCAAACGGCCGAGGTACATGAAAGCCGTGTTGTCCGAGACGCGCGCGGCTTGTTGCATATTGTGAGTTACGATGACGATGGTGTATTGCCCGACCAAATCGTTGATCAGATCCTCGATCTTCGCCGTAGCAATGGGATCAAGAGCCGAACATGGCTCGTCCATCAGCAACACTTCGGGATCCCCGGCGATCGCACGCGCGATGCAAAGCCGCTGCTGCTGTCCGCCCGACAGCCCGAGCGCGCTTTGATCGAGGCGATCCTTGACTTCGTTCCACAACGCCGCCCCCGTCAAAGCGCGCTCGACGGTCTCTTCCAGCAAGGCCTTGTCGCGCACACCGTCGACGCGTAGCGGATAGATCACGTTCTCGAAGATCGACATCGGAAACGGATTCGGCTTCTGAAACACCATACCCATGCGCTTGCGTAACGCGATCACGTCGGCGCCGCGCGCATAGATGTCCTCGCCGTGAAGCCGCATTTCACCGGTGATTTTGAGGCCGTCGATCAGGTCGTTCATGCGGTTGATGCAGCGTAAAAGCGTCGATTTCCCGCAACCGGACGGGCCGATCAGCGCGGTGACCAAACCCTTTTCGATCGGCATGGTGACGCCATACAACGCCTGCGCCGTCCCGTACCACAGGTTCAGGTCCTTGATATCGAGCACCACGCCTTGCCCGCCGTCTTTGACGTGGTATTGGGTGGCGTCGAACTCGATTCTTGCGTCCACGTTCATTGCAACGATCCTAGAACTGGCTGCCCACGAATTTCTTCTTGAGCCGATTGCGCACGACGATCGCCGAGATATTCATCACGAAGATCAATCCGATCAGCAGCAGCGTCGTCACGAACACCATCGGCTTACCGGCTTCCGAATTACGCGATTGGAAGCCGACATCGTAAATATGAAAACCAAGGTGCATGAAGCTGCGCTCGAGGTGGATGTAGGGAAACAAGCCATCGACCGGAAGCTCGGGCGCAAGCTTGACGACGCCGACGAGCATCAATGGCGCGACTTCGCCGGCGCCACGGGCCATGGCAAGAATGATTCCCGTCATGATGCCGGGAAGCGCCCGCGGCAACACGATATACTTGATGGTCTGCCACTTGGACGCGCCGCAAGCGAGCGACCCTTCGCGCATCGAGCGC
Organism: Paracoccaceae bacterium; assembly: GCA_020446775.1. Classification (GTDB taxonomy): domain Bacteria; phylum Pseudomonadota; class Alphaproteobacteria; order Rhodospirillales; family Rhodospirillaceae; genus VGEM01. The sequence continues at coordinate 6,626 of JAGREB010000118.1, read as the reverse complement.
GGCACCGCCGATAAGGCTTCTTCGGTGGCGACGATCACGACCGGCACGGTGAGCAACGCGAGCGTCAGCGCCGACCACAACAAGCCGCCGGTGCCGAACGTGGGATTGGGAAGCCGCTCGGGATAGAATAATTGATCGATCGAGCCGCCGAGAACGTAGGCGAAGAAGCCAAGGCCGAACACGCCGTAAACAATGGACGGCACGCCGGCCAAGTTGTTGACGGAAATCCGTACGAACGCGACGAGACGGCCCTGCGTCGCGTACTCGCGCAAATACAGTGCAGTCACCACGCCAAACGGCGCGACAGCAATCACCATCAGAAGCGTCATGGCGAAAGTCCCGAAAATCGCCGGCATCACACCGCCCTCGGTGTTGGCTTCCCGAGGCTCGTCGGACAGGAATTCCCACCACCGCGACAGATAGATCGAGATTTTTTCCGAGGACGATAAATCGTTGGCGGGATAGGTGCGCACGATTTCGTCGATCCCAATCGTTTTTTCCCGCCCGCCTAATTCCTCCAACGTCACCGTCATGCCGGCGTTGCGTTGGCGCAAAGCCTGCGCCTGTTCGGTAAGCCGCTCGTATTCGGATTGCAATTCCGCCGTCTCCGCGTCCGCTGCACGCTTGGTTTCGGAATATGCTTGCGAATCGCGCCCGTCTTTCAGCTCAATGCGCCGCAGCGTGAGCCGTTGTTGATTGATGCGATAGTTGACCGCGCCAATTTGATGACGTTCGATGTCTTGAATCTGCGACCAGCGCGCCCGTGCTTGAGCATGCGCCTCGGCAAAGCGCGGATCGTGAACGGAATCCAAGGCGATGACTTCGCCATCGACGGCGATCGATTCGATATGACCGATGAACGGGCCCCATTCGGTGCGCTCGACCAACACGATATCTTTCGGATATTTGACGTCGATCACATCGAACGCCGATACCCACCGGAAATCCTCGCTGTAGAAGTCAAAATTACCGATCCTGTAAAGCGTACGCTCGGCAAACCCGTCGCGATCGGCGATGGTTTGGCGGGCCGCCTCGGATAAGGCGGCCACGACTTCCGGGGTGGGTCGATACAATTCCGTGCGGGTCGCTTCGCCGGCGGTGATCTCGCCGCCGGTCGTCGTGACCACGGCGATCGGTTTGGGCACGAACGTGCCGACACCGTTCCAAAAGACCATCAACAAGAAGCCGATGATCATCAGACATCCGACACCGAGCGCGCCGCCAAGCGCCCACGTAAACGGCTCCCCGCGGGCGCGTATATCGCTGGCGCGCTGGCGCGGCTGCGCCGTGGGAGCGGATCGGTCTGCAACTGCCTGTTCGGGATTCATGAATGCGCTCATCGCCGCACCTACAACGACGCCGCGCGTTTACGGAATCGCTGGCGCACCAATTCCGCCAGTGTGTTTACCGCAAACGTGATGACGAAAAGAGTAAGCGCTGCCAGGAACAACATGCGATACAAGGTGCCGTCCTTGACCGCCTCGGGCAGCTCGACCGCGATATTCGCCGACAGGGCGCGCAGACCTTCGAAAACGTTCCAATCGAGAATTGGCGTGTTTCCTGCCGCCATCACGACGATCATGGTTTCGCCGACCGCGCGGCCCATGCCGACCATAATGGCGGCGAATACGCCGCTCATGGCCGTGGGCAGAATGACGTTGATCGCGGTTTGCCATGCCGTCGCGCCGCATCCGAGGCTCGCTGCGCGCAGGTGTTCGGGCACCGCGTTCAAGGCGTCTTCGGCGATCGTGTAGATAATTGGAATTACGGCAAAGCCCATCGCAAATCCGACGATCATCGTATTGCGTTGAACGTAGGTATCGATCACACCGCCGCGAATGTCGAAGTGGGCAAGGCTCAACAGCGACGCTATCAATAAGGCCAACACGCCGGAGGCGATCAGCGATACAACCCAGCGTCCCATATCGATAGCGGCTGCGCGAAAGCGATGGTCGGTGCGCATCGCAGTGGCCAGCGACGTTCCGGCGATGCGCTCGGTAATCAGCCAAATCGCGCCAAACGCGAGCGGCATGAGCAACAACGCCGTGAATGGCACGCCCGAACCGGCGGTCCCATTGGCCCATGCCTTGAAATCACCGGCGAAGAAAACCGCTTCCAGCTTTGGCCCGGCCAGATACGTCAATATGGCGAACACCAACAAGACGGCGATCATCAAGGTAAAGCGCGGCGCACCGCCGTACTTCAGCTGCACGACATTGGGCAGCAGTTGCCATGCGTAGGCGGCAAACAATATCCCGGTCGGAATGATGAAAAACGCCAGCATAACCGCCGCGATCCAGGTTTCGACCAGCGGCGCCAATATCAGGGCCGCGATGAAACCCAGCACCACGGACGGCAAAGACGCCATCATTTCCATCGTCGGCTTGACGACCGACCGAACTCGCGGATGCACGAACTCCGAAGTAAAAATTGCGGCGCTCAACGCGATCGGTACGGCGAACAGCATCGAATAAACGGTCGCCTTGATGGTTCCGAATATCAGCGGAATGAGCGAGAGCTTGGGTTCGAATGCGTCGGTTCCCGAAGACGATTGCCATGTATAGCCGGGCTCCGGATATCCTTCGTACCAGACTTTGCCGAAGATGGTTTTGAGTGTTGTTTCGGGATGCGGCACCGATACGTTCCACGCTTCGACCACACCGTCGGTCCCCATGGCAATGACCGCGTTCTCGCGCGGAGCCAGCGCGATCGCCTCGTAGTGCGCGCTTCCGCTCGCCGACGCCATCCGCAACAGAACCTGTTCGCTGGTTCCGTGACGCAGCCAAACCGCACCGTCGGCATCGGCGGTCGCGAACATTTTTCCACGCTGACTGACGTCAATCGCGACGACCCCGGCGCGATGCGGTTCCAATCGTTTGGCGCGCACAAGTTCAAATCCGTCCGTGGTCACCGCACCGTCGCGCGGCAACCGAAAATAAATATCGACCGTGCCGTCGGAGCGCCCGGCGACCAGGGATTGCTCGCCGATGAGAAAGCGCAACACCGACAGCGTCGCCTGGTCGGGAGACAGGTCGATCGTTTCGGCAAGCTGCGGGGCGTTGAAATTCCGCGTGTCGTAGCGGTACACGGTGCCGTCCACGGCGGCGACGTAGACTTGGTCCGCTTTCGATGTCATCAGCACGTCGAGGACCACGGTGCCTTGCGGCAGCGCTGCAAGTTCGGTCGATCTGACGGTCGTACGTTCCTTACCCGTCATCATGTTGGTGCGCGTCTCGGTGCGGCTGAGGCGCGCGATCCCGGTGGCATCCACAGTGATCACCGAACTTGTCGGGCGTTCGACGGTGCCGCCGAGCCGATAGTCGATCGCCATGATCGCCGTTCCCTGCGGCGCGATTTGCTGCGGATCGCGCAAGACGGTTTCAACCGCGAGCCTGCGGAACTGCCCGCCGGGGATGGGCGTGAAAACGGCGTTTCCATCCGTCTTGTCGGCAGTTTCACCCAGAGTTTGGACATCGGCCGGCAACGCGGATGCATCGACGATTGAAACTGAAATCTTGAGCTGGCCGAGGCGAAGCGTGCCGTCGGCGAAGCCGAATGCGACATCGCCGCCGCTGATGCTGCGATTGAAGGCTGTCGGCACCGCACCGTCGAACTCGAAATCAGGCGAGCGCAGCGCCGTTCCGGTCGCAATGTGATAAACTTTGACTTGTCCGTCCGCTTCGATGGTGACGGTGATCGTGCGATAATCGTCGATCAAATCGGTGAGCGCGCGTGCGTCGCGCGTATCCTTCGTAAACGTGATGTGCTGTTCAAGCGTTCCGCCGGTAAACAGCGGTACGACGACTTGAGCCAAAAAGACCATGATGCCGATAACGGCGATAATTACGCCGATGCCGCCGATCCGGATCAACCAGTCGGCGGCTTTGTCGGCGAGAATGACCGAACGCGATGTCTTCATCGAACGGCGGCGGACCGGCGCGCCTTTCGGCGTGTTCCCTCCTCCGTTCTCGATCTGCGTTACCGCGTCGGACACTTGGCGCCTTTCGTTCAACACGCTCGATAAAACAAAAAATGCGTTTGCCGCGGCCGGGCTCCGCCGCGGCAAACGTCAACATTGACGATTAATTCAATCCGAGCGCTTCAAAATCGCCCTTCACGACTTCGGCCGTGATCGGATAGTACCCGTCCTTGATCACCGCTTCCTGGCCTTGCTTCGACAGCACGTACTTCGCAAATTCGGCGCGAAGCGGGTCCATCGCGCGGCCCGGATTCTTGTTCACATAGACGTAGAGGAAACGGGTGATCGGATAGTCGCCGGCATAGGCGTTGTCCGCCGTCGCGTCGAAGCACTCGCCACCTTCGGAAGTCGTCAGCGGTACGGTGCGTACATCGGCCGTCTTGTATCCAACACCCGAGTACCCGATGGCGCCTTTATCGGATGCAACAGCCTGAACGACGGCCGAGGAACCCGGTTGTTCCTTGACGCTGTCCTTGTAGTCGCCTTCGGCCATGGCGGCTTCTTTGAAATAGCCGTAGGTGCCGGACGCGGAGTTGCGGCCATAAAGCGAGATCGGCATCGAAGCCCACTCGCCGGTCAAGCCGACGTCACCCCAAGTCACGATATCGTCCTTGAGTCCCCGCTTGCGGGTCTTGGAAAAAATCGCGTCGACCTGATCGAGTGTCAGGCATTTGATCGGGTTGTCCTTGTGGACGAACACGGCCAAGGCATCGACCGCCGTGCGAATGACAGTCGGTTTGTAACCGTATTTTTGTTCGAAATTATCGATTTCGCCGCCGCGCATCGGCCGCGACATCGGGCCGAATTGTGCCGTGCCCGCAATCAACGCCGGCGGCGCGGTCGAGGACCCCTTGCCTTCGATTTCGATTTTGACGTTGGGATATTGAGCCTTGAAACCTTCGGCCCACAGCGTCATGAGATTGTTCAAGGTATCGGACCCGATCGATTTCAGGTTGCCGTCGACGCCCGAAGTCGGTGTGTAATCCTTCAGGTTCGGATCGAGATCAATCGCCGCGACTGGTCCAGCCAACAAGGTCGTGGCCAGAACGGCAGCGATGGTCGTCTTGTGCAACATAGGGTGCTCTCCTTGAGGCAGGTCGCGTTGTTTGCGTCCTTTTCCTATCGGCGGAGCCCTTCCCTTTTGTGACAGAATTATGAAGCTTTTATGACAGCGTTGCGGCCAGCCGGCAATGGGCCCGGGCCGAACCTATAACGCATTAAAATATAACTATTTTCCGCGCAGGGCCGCGATGGCTGCAGCGTAAGGGCCGGCCGCGAACACCGCAGTCCCGGCAACCAGGACATCAGCCCCCGCGGCGGCACATTGGCGGGCGGTGTCGGCGTTGATACCGCCGTCGACCTCGATCTCAATGGGGCAACGGCCGATCATCGACTTAATGCGTTTGATCTTGTCGAGTTGGCTGGCAATGAAACTTTGGCCACCGAACCCCGGATTGACGCTCATCACCAGAATGAGATCGATCTTGTCGAGCACGTATGACAGCACCGTTTCCGGTGTCGACGGATTCAAGGATACACCGGCTTTCTTGCCGAGCGATTTGATCAGCTGCAGCGACCTGTCGAGATGATCGCCGGCTTCGGCGTGAACGGTGATGATGTCCGATCCGGCTTCGGCGAACGCCGGAATAAACGGGTCGACCGGCGTGATCATCAAATGCACGTCGAGCGGCTTCTTGGTGTGCGGCCGCAAAGCTTTCACCACGCCCGGCCCAATCGTCAGGTTCGGGACGAAGTGCCCGTCCATGACATCGACGTGAATGTAATCGGCGCCCGCTTGATCGACCGCACGAACTTCTTCGCCCAACTTCGCGAAGTCGGCGGAAAGTATGCTCGGTGCGATCTTAACGGGCATGTGCGTCGTTCCCCGTAACCGTTACACGCGCGCCTTGACTGCCGCGACGACAGCGTCGGCCGTGATTCCGAAATGTTTGTACAACGCGGGCGCCGGCGCTGATGCGCCGAAACTCGTCATCCCGATCGTCGCACCGTCCGATCCGACGTAGCGCTCCCAGCCGAATGTCGAGGCGGCTTCGATGGCAACTCGCGCGCCGGACCCGAGAACGCCGGCACGGTATTCCTCGGATTGTGCGTCGAACAGCTCCCAGCTTGGCATCGACACCACGGCCGTCGGAATACCTTGGTTTTGCAGGGTGTCACGCGCCGCGACAGCGACACTGACCTCGGAACCCGTACTCAAAATCGTCGCTTTGCGTTCGCCATCCGCCTCGACCAGCACATAGCCGCCTTTGGCGCAGAGATTGTCACCGACATGCGTTGTACGCAGCGTCGGCAGACCTTGGCGCGTCAGCGCAAGCACGCTTGGGCGGTCGGCGTTTTGCAACGCCAGTGCCCAGCATTCGGCGGTTTCGACCGTATCGCACGGACGAAACACCAACAGATTGGGAATGGCGCGCAACGCCGCCAAATGCTCGACCGGTTGGTGGGTCGGGCCGTCTTCCCCCAACCCAATGGAATCGTGCGTCATGACGTAGATCACGCGCTGGCCCATTAAGGCCGAAAGCCTGATCGACGGACGGCAATAATCTGTGAACACCAAGAACGTGCCGCCATAGGGGATTATCCCGCCGTGCAGCGCCATACCGTTCATGGCCGCCGCCATGCCGTG
>JAGREB010000117.1 GCA_020446775.1 Paracoccaceae bacterium | reverse complement strand
CTTGGACCGATTGGGCCGGGCGCCGCCACGACAAAATGATCGGACGTCCCGTATCGATGCACGCGATGCGCGGAATATCCGCGCACAGCAACGGTTTTCAGACGTGCCGCGCGATTCATCTGCTGCAAATGCTGCTCGGCTCGGTCGATGTCCCCGGCGGGTTCCGTTTCAAACCGCCCTACCCCCGCCCGGCGCCGCCGGGCCCCAAACCGGCGGGAAAACACGGCGGCAAAGCCAACGAACCGCTAGGCGGATTGCCGCTCGGGTTTGTCACCGCGCCTGAGGATTTGCTGGTCGACGACGCCGGACAGCCGCTGCGCATCGACAAGGCGTTTTCGTGGGAATATCCCCTCGCCGCGCACGGCATGATGCACATGGTGATCGCCAACGCCGTGGCCGGAGATCCCTACCCGATCGATACGTTGTTCATGTACATGGCCAACATGGCGTGGAACTCGGCGATGAATACCGCCGCGACCATGGACATGCTGACCGCGAAGGACAACACCGGCGAATATAAGATTCCCCACATCATTTATGCCGACGCCTACGCTTCGGAAACGGCCGCTTACGCGGATCTCGTCTTGCCCGATACGACCTATCTTGAGCGGTGGGATTGTATCTCGTTGCTCGATCGCCCGATTTCGACCGCCGATGCCGCCGGCGATGCCATTCGCCAGCCGGTGGTGGCGCCGGACCGCGACGTTCGTCCGTTCCAGGATGTTCTCCTCGACCTCGGTGCGCGCCTGAAACTTCCGGGGATGGTCGATGACAACGGTGCGCCGCGTTATCCCGGCGGTTATGCCGACTACATCGTCCGTCACGAGCGCGGCCCCGGCATCGGTCCGTTGGCGGGGTGGCGTGGAGCGCACGGAGAATTTCACGGCCGGGGCGAACCGAATTCCAAGCAGCTCGACGCCTACATCGAAAACGGGTGTTTTTGGGAAGGCGAAATTCCGCAGGCCGCGCGCTATTACAAGATGGCCAATGCCGAGTATCTGGCTTGGGCCCAGGCGATGGGATTCCTGCCCAACACCCGCCAGATCGTGTTTCAAATCTACAGCGAACCGCTGCAAAAATTTCGCCTTGCCGGGCAAGGTTACGGAACGGAACAGCCACCGGAAGACCTGCGGGAGCGCTTGGTCGACTATTTCGACCCACTGCCGGCGTGGTACGCGCCGCTCGACCGCGCCTTGCCGGCCGGCGGCGAGTTCCCGATGCATGCGCTCTCACAGCGGCCAATGCATCATTACCATTCGTGGGGTTCGCAAAATGCGTGGCTGCGCCAGATCACGGCCCAGAATCGCCTCTTCATACACGCGGGAACGGCGGAGAATTTAGGTATCCGCGATGACGATTGGGTATGGATCGTCAGCCGGAACGGACGGGTGAAAGGCCAAGTCCGGCTGGTCGACGGAATCAACCCCGACACGGTTTGGACCTGGAATGCCATCGGCAAGCGTAAGGGAACGTGGGGCCTTGCCGACGATGCGGCGGAATCGAACCGCGCCTTCCTGCTCAACCACTTGATCGACGAGCATCTGGCCGGGCCGGGCCGCCGGTCGAATTCCGACCCGATCACCGGACAGGCGGCGTGGTTCGATCTACGCGTGAAGATCGAGCGTTGCGCGCCGGAGGAATTTGGCGAGACCGCGCCGGTATTCGCGCCTTTGCGCCGGCTAACCGGCGCAAGTCCGGACACGCTTTCTTATGGCGCCGCTTTCCGCGCGGCGCGCCACCCATGACCTCCCTGCCCGCACCCGGCGGCAAGAAACTCGGCTTGGTGATCGATCTCGACACCTGCGTCGGGTGCCATGCCTGCGCCACCAACTGCAAGGAATGGAACACCGGCGGCCATATGGCGCCTCTCACCGACACAAATCCTTACGGCGGCCATCAGGATGGCGTGTGGTTCAACCGCGTCCATACCTACGAAGTGAGCGACGCCGGGGCCGCCACACCGGAGTCCAGAACGCTTCACTTCCCGAGATCGTGCCTTCACTGCGAGCAACCGGCCTGTGTCACGGTCTGCCCGACGGGCGCATCCTATAAGCGCGCGGGTGATGGCATCGTGCTGGTCGACGAAAGTAAATGCATCGGATGCAAGTTGTGCTCGTGGGCATGCCCTTACGGCGCGCGCGAATACGACGTCACCGAAGGCGTCATGAAGAAATGCACTCTGTGCATCGACCGCATCTACAACGAAAATCTCGAAGAACGCGACCGCGTGCCCGCATGCGTCGCAACCTGTCCCACCGGGGCGCGGCACTTCGGCGATTTGGGCGACCCCCAATCGGACGTATCGGCTTTGGTCCGGGCGCGCGGCGGAACCGATTTGCTGCCGGAACTGGGTTATGCGCCGATCAACAAATATCTGCCTCCGCGATCTAAATCCGGCGGCGGCTCGATACCGCCAGCCGAAGCCCCTGCCCCCAAGGCCGGAGTTTGGGCCTTGATTGACCGCGTTTTGACCCGTTGAATTCGCGCCACTGAATACACGCCGATGAATCCCGCATTTTCCGTCATTTTTTTCACGACTGCCTCGGGGGCAGGATACGGCTTGCTGATCGTTGCGGGCGTTCTTTCGATCCTTGGAGAACTCCCCCCGGATACGCCATTTGCCGTCGCAACGATGGGAATTGCATTGGCGGCGGTCACGGCGGGTTTGCTGGCGTCGACATTTCACCTGGGCCATCCCGAACGTGCGTGGCGCGCCCTCTCCCAATGGCGGTCAAGCTGGCTCTCGCGCGAAGGCGTCATGGCCATTGCAACCTATATCCCGGCCTTGGGCTTCGGCGGGTCGTGGATTCTACCGGGTCTTGTGCCCGGCCCACGTGGCGCATGGGCTACGGCGATGATCGTCTGTGCGCTGACAACCGTGTTCACCACGGCGATGATCTACCGCAGCCTGAAACCAATTCCGCAATGGTACAACGGCTGGGTTGTGGCGAATTATCTGCTGCTCGGCCCAATGTCGGGCGCAGTTATTCTGTCCGCTTTGGTCACAACCGCGTCCGGCACGAATTTCGTGCTCGCAGCTCTTGTCGTATCGTTTATTTGCGGGGCCTGGGCCCGCAAATCGGCCTACTGGCGCACCATGGAACAAACTGGCCTTCCCGATGCCGGATCCGCGCTTGGATTGCCGGGACAACGGGTGCGGAGCGTTGAATGGCCCCATACCGAACGCAACTACCTGCTCAAGGAAATGGGGTTCGCGATCGGCCGCAAACATGCCGAAAAGCTTAGGCGTTTTTCCGTCGTGACGGCGTTCATCGCGCCGCTGGCATTGACGGTCGGGGCGGCGTTTCTAACGCATTCGTGGGCCATTCTGGCGACCTGGATCGCGGCTTTTTCCGCCGTGACCGGCGTTGTCGTCGAACGCTGGCTGTTTTTCGCCGAAGCCCAGCATTCTGTGACGCTCTATTACAAGGGCTCGGCGGATTGACCGAAACCGGTCCGGAGATCGAAATCGAATTTGCCGGTTTCAAGCGCCGATTAACGACCGGAACGCGGCCTCATCGATCACTTTGACGCCAAGACCTTCCGCTTCCTTCAACTTTGAGCCCGCTCCTGGGCCGGCAACCACGAGGTCGGTTTTCTTCGATACCGATCCGGCAACCTTGGCGCCGAGAGATTGCGCTTTGGCCTTTGCTTCGCTGCGGGTCATCGATTCAAGATTGCCGGTGAAGACGACTGTCTTGCCCGCGATCGGCGATCCCGACACGGAGGGAGAAGCGAAATCCTCGACATGGATTTCGGCCGTCAACTGATCGAGGACTTCGAGATTCTGAGGTTCCTGAAAGAATCCGACCAAATCGTCGGCAACGGACGGTCCGATCGATTCGACATTGATCAAATCCCGGTAGGCTTCTCCGTCGCGGTCTTCCGCCGCAACCATCGCCTTGCGCCAGGCTTTCAACGAACCATACGAAATCGCCAGCAAGCGCGCCGTGGCCTGCCCCACTTGCGGAATCCCGAGCGCATAGATAAAGCGCGGCAATGAGATCGTTCGCCGTGCGTTGATCGCTTCGAACAAGTTTTGAGCCGATTTTGGCCCCCACCCTTCGCGCTTGCTCAGCGGCGTAAGACTGCTTTTGTCGCGTTGCTCCAACGTGAATAGATCGGCGGGGCTCTTGATAAGATTATCGCCAAAAAACGCTTCGATGTGCTTGCCGCCCAGACCTTCGATATCGAAGGCATCGCGGCTGACAAAGTGGCGTAAGCGCTCGACGGCTTGTGCCGAACAGATCAAGCCGCCCGTACAGCGTTTGGCGACCTCGCCTTCCTCACGCACGGCAAGGCTTCCGCACACCGGGCAATGATCCGGAAATTTGAACTTGCGCGCACCCTTGTGCCTTTTGTCCAGAATAACGGACACAACCTGCGGGATAACATCGCCCGCGCGCTGGATCACGACGGTATCGCCGACACGGATATCCTTGCGCTCGATTTCGTCCTCATTGTGCAGCGTCGCGCGCGTCACCACCACGCCACCGACATTGACGGCTTTCAAATGGGCCACAGGGGTGAGCACGCCGGTCCGTCCAACCTGAATTTCGATATTTTCGAGCACGGTTTGCGCCTGCTGCGCGGGAAATTTGTGCGCGGTCGCCCATCGCGGGGCGCGGCTGACGAAGCCGAGGCGCTGTTGCCAATCGATGCGATTAACCTTGTAGACTACGCCGTCGATGTCATAGGGCAAGTCGGCGCGGCGGGCCTGCAAATCGCCGTAGAACGCGAGAATGTCTTCGACCGTTTTGCACAATTTGGATTCCGGATTGGTAGGAAAACCCAGAGATTTTACCACCGTTAGAAATTCCCATTGAGAATTCCACGCGATCTTGGCGATTTCGCCCCATGCATAAACGAAAGCCTGGAGCGGCCGGGATGCGGTGATTTTTGGATCGAGTTGGCGTAGCGATCCTGCGGCCGCATTGCGGGGATTGGCGAAAATCTTGGCGCCTTCGGCCGCTTGGCGTTCATTGAGAGCCGCGAAATCGGCCTTGGTCATATAAATCTCGCCGCGCACTTCGAAGACTTTCGGAACGTCGCCCATGATCAGGTCGGGCAGGCTTTTGATCGTGCGCACATTGGCGGTGATATCCTCGCCTTCCGCACCATCGCCGCGCGTCGCCGCGACCGCCAGCCGTCCACGCTCGTACCGTGCCGAGAACGATAGACCGTCGATTTTGGGTTCGGCGATTGTCTCCAGCGGCTCGGTTTCGGTAAGCTTCAGGAACCGGCGGATACGGGCGTCGAAATCGCGGATATCGTCGTCGCTGAACGCGTTGTCCAGCGACAGCATCGGGACCGTATGTTTGACCTTGGCGAAACCCGCGGCCGGCGCTGCGCCGACCGCCTCGGTCGCGGCCAGTTCGCCGACCAATTCGGGAAATAAAGCGGCGATATCCTTGGCACGCTGGCGCAAACCGTCATAAGCCGCGTCGCTGATCGTCGGTGAATCTTCTCTATGGTAGGCCACGTTGTGGCGCGCAATTTCTTCGGCAAGCGCTTTCGCTTCGATTTTGGCGTCTTTGTCGGATAAGTCCGACACGGGAACCGCGCGCAGCGCTTTATTACCTTTTTTTGCCGCCATCACGCCGCCCCGGCGAGAAGACTATCGGCGGCGGCACGGGCTTCCTCGGTGATCTTGGCGCCAGCCAGCATGCGGGCGATTTCCTCGCGCCGCGACGCCGCCGCCAGAGTTTCAATACGGGTCGTGGTCGCGCCGGCTTTGCTGCCTTTGGTGACGCGCCAGTGAGCCGACGCCTTTGCGGCGACTTGCGGCGAATGAGTCACAACCAAGACTTGGAGATTGCGCGCCAGTTTCGCCAAGCGTTCACCGACCGCCGCCGCCGTGGCGCCGCTGATCCCGGCATCGACTTCATCGAATACCATGGTTGCAGGCGCTTCGATCCCGGCCAGCACGACTTTCAACGCGAGCATGACACGCGCCAACTCGCCGCCCGAAGCGACTTTGTTCAGCGGTCCTGGCGGCGCACCGGGGTTTGCCGCAATCTCGAATGTGACGCGGTCGATACCCGCAACGGTCCCCTGTGCCGCGTCGACGCTTTCGATGGCAACGTGAAACACCGCCTTTTCCAGTTTCAACGGCGGCAATTCCTTGGCCACGGCCTTTTCGAGTTTCTTCGCCGCCGCCGCGCGCGCGCGATGGAGCTTCATAGCAGCGCGTTCGTAGTCCTGACCCAAAGCTGTCGCTTTGGCGGTAAGGTTTGAAATCTGCGCCCCGCCCGCGTCAACCGACGCAAGTTGTGCCGTCATGCGCTCGCGGACAGCAGCCAACTCATCGACGGAACAGCGGTATTTCCGCGCAGCGGCTTTGAGCGCAAAGAGCCGCTCTTCGGCTTTTTCCAACGCGTCGGGCTTGGCATCGACGCCGTCCGCCGCCTGATCCAATTGTGCGAGGGCTTCGGAAGTTTCGATGACGGCCCGCTCGAGCGCTTGTTTCAAGGCGTCGAGCGTGCCTGCCGCTTGATCGGAAACCCGCGCAACTTTCCCCAACGCGGTTCTGAGCGCGGCCTCGGCGTCCATTTCTCCGGCAATAGTGGCCTTAGCATCGTTGAGTGCTTTGACGATGTGCTCGGAATGGCGCAAGGCGGCGCGTTTGCCTGCGAGAACCTGTTCTTCGCCCGGCTGAGGGCCGAGCGCGTCAAGTTCCGCAACGGCCGCGCGCAAAAACTCTTCTTCCGCTTTCGCTTGCGCCAAATCGGATTTGGCCAACGCCAAAGCATCGCGCGCATCGATCCACGCGGCGTAGGTTTTCGCGACGGCTTGGTCGTCGGCGTCGCCGTCCGCCGAGCGGCGGAATTGATCGAGGACGTCCATATGGGTCGCGGGATCGAGCAAACCGTGCGTCTCGAGCTGGCCGTGGACCTCGACCAAATGCTCGCCCAATTGGCGCAAGAGGCCCGCACTGACAGACTGATCGTTGACGAACGCCCGGCTGCGGCCATCGCGCCCGACAACGCGGCGCAAAACCACCTGCCCTTCATCCGTGTCGATCCCTTGATCGGACAGCAGCACCGCGACGGGATCGCGTGGCAAAACGGTGAAGCCGGCCGCGACCGATAACTTTTCGGCTCCGGCCCTGATCAACCCGGAATCGGAACGCGCCCCGAGCGCTAGGCCCAAGGCGTCGAGAATGATGGATTTGCCGGCACCTGTTTCACCGGTGAGCGCCGTTAAACCCGCCTCGAAATCGAGGTCGAGGGCTTCGATAAGCACAACGTCGCGGATGGAAAGGTGCGTCAGCATGCTCGACCGTCAATCGCCGCCCGAGACTTGATCCGGAGTGGGCGCACCGGATGCTACCAGATTTGATACCAGGGCTTATCGTCGGCTTGCTGCTGAGTAGACGATTTCGGGGCCCGTCCCTGCACCAGTTCGTAAGCGTCTTCGTACCAATCGCTGCCTGGATAGTTGAACCCAAGTACGGCGGCGGATTTGCGGGCTTCGTCCGTGATGCCGAGCAACGAATAGGCTTCGGTGATCCGGTAGAGCGCCTCGGGGACGTGCGTGGTGTCGTTATATTCGTCGACCACGACCTTGAATCGATTGATCGCGGCCAAGTACTGCTTACGGCGCAAATAAAACCGTCCAACCGTCATTTCGGTGCCGGCCAGGTGGTCGCGCGTCAGGTCGATCTTCAGGCGCGCGTCACGGGCATAGGTCGACCCCGGAAACCGGGTCACGACATCCTGAAGCGAGTCGAGCGCTTTGCGCGTCATTTCCTGATCGCGTTGAACGTCGGTGATTTGCTCGTAATAGCACAGCGCCTTCAGGTAATAGGCGTAGGCGATATCGCGGTTGCCCGGATGGACGGCGATAAACCGGTCGAGACCGGCGATGGCGTCCTCATATTTGTTGTTCTGATAGTGGGAATAGGCCGACATTAACTTGGCCTTGGTCGCCCATACCGAATATGGGTGCTGGCGTTCGACTTCGTCGAAATACGCCGCGGCGTCGCGATAGCGGCCTTCGTCGAGGTAGGCCACGGCTTGGCTATAAATTTCGTAGACCGTCTGTTCCTTGTAGGCGATCTCGTCGTCGCCCGAGCACGCGGCAAGACAAAAAATTGCGGCAACCGCGCACAGACGGCGCATCGATTTGCTCAAGGTCACGCCTTTATCCTCATCGGTCGGAAGTGGCGGCGGAGTATATCATCGCGCGCCATCCTGTCACGGCCAGGAACGCTTCGATTTCGCCTTGAATTTCAGCCGATTACGACGTTTTACGCGATCGCCGCCAAAGCCATCGGCTCGCGCCAGGCGGGCGCCAGCATGTCGGTGCGCAACTCGACCAATTCCCACGCACTCGGGTCGGCCAAAACTTGGCGCATCAATTTGGCGGTGTCGGCGTGGCTCGAACACCGGCCCAAGAAACGGCCGATGATCGGATGGCCGGTCAGATACATGTCGCCGATCGCGTCCAGCGCCTTGTGCAGAACGAACTCATTGGCGTGGCGCAAACCGTCGTCGTTGAGAATGCGATCGCCGTCGACGACGATGGCGTTTTCGAGGCTGCCGCCGCGGGCCAATCCGGCTTCGCGGAGCGCCGTAACATCGGACAGCAATCCGAAAGTCCGCGCCCTGGAGACATCGATCTTGAACGATTCGGTATCGACCGCCACCGAACACGACTGGCGTCCGATTGCCGCGGCCCTGAAATCGATTTCGAAATCCACCGTCAATCCGACTTCGGCCGGCTCCACGGAAACAAGCTTGGCGCCGTTCGCATAGGAAACCGGCTTGCGAATTCTTATGGCTTGGCGCGGCGCGTCCAACTCGATCAACCCGGCGCATTCCATCAAGAACACGAACGGATAGGCGCTGCCATCCATGGCCGGAACTTCCGGACCATTGATCTCGACCACCACGTTGTCGACCCCAAGGCCGTAGAACGCGGACATCAAATGCTCGACGGTGGCGACACTGACACCGCTATCGTCGGCGATGACCGTGCACATGCGTGAGTCGATGACGTTGGTCCAGCGCGCGGGGATTTCCGCGCCACCGCCGACCAGATCGACACGCTTGAAGACGATGCCCGTTCCCGCCTCGGCTGGGTGCAGTTTGATCGCAACGCGCGATCCCGAATGCAGACCGACGCCCATGCAGCCGATGGTCGTTTTTAGGGTCCGCTGCCGGAGAACTTTCGGGTTGGGAAACGAAGATGAGGCAAAAAGTGGGGCAAATGCCCCAGGGTTGCTAACGTCCAAAGTCATCACACCAATCTTTCACAAACCTAGTCCAGCTGGACATGCGTCCACACCAGGCTGAACCGCTTTGTTGGGTAGCAACCTCCCGAGACCGAGCGGTTGTATAATGTTGTAAATGACACGTCGTTGACAAGACAAAAAATCAAATTATCGCAATATTTTATGCGTTTGATCGTATGAACCACAAGATATGGGGGATTTTTGGGCCATCTTTCCGTGACCACCGGTTGATCGGGCCAAGCCGATTATCAAAGCACCAACACCATAAATAAATGGGGGCCCCAGAGGGGGCCCCCATCTGCTCGGACTGAGAAGTCCCCGCGAACCGGTCAGTTGGCCTGGCGGCGCAAAAATGCCGGGATTTCGAGCTCATCCTCGCTCTGGGACACCGCCGGCCGATCGGCCGGTGCAACCGAGATATCCAGCTTTGGCGCCGTCGCCTTGAGCGAAGGTACCGGAGCCGGGGCCGGCCTTGGTGCCGGTGCGGGTGCCAGCGCGGGTGCCGGTGCGGCCGACGGTTTAGCCGCCATCGGTTCCTGAGTCTCGGTCCGCAACCGCGACGTCAAGCTGCGGTATTTCGAGAACAGGCTGAGACGGCTGCCACCTTCCGATTTCGGCTCTTCCTTCACAGCCGGAACCGGCCGTGGCTCGGCAGCGACCGGTGCGGACAACGGCAGGCTTGGCGAGGCCGTTTCGGGACGCGCATGCATCGCCGGACGCGGCACAAGGCGTGCCGGCGCAACCGGGGCCGCCGACTTCATCGCCTCGGCAACCGCGGCGGCTTGGGCCGCTTGCGGCATCGGCGCGGGTGCCGGCATAGGTGCCGGCGCCGGTGCTTGCGCCATCGCAGGTTCTTCCGCCGTCATTTCTGCCGGCGCATCGTGGTCTGCGATGTCAAACGACTCTTCTTGCGAAGCATCGACTTCCTCGATCGCTGCCGCTTCGGGTTGGACCAGCGACGGCGCCGCTGCCATGGCCGGGACCGGTGCCGCCGCTTCGCGCCGAATGCTTGCCGCGATTTGCGCAAGTTGATCATCGTCCGACGTCATCGACGGAGCTGCGGGCGCAACCGTCGCCCCAAACCCGAGCGACGACTGCACCATCGATGCTGCGACGGTTGCCGCCGGACGGGGCGTAGCCGCCTTTGCGGGTTTCAATTCCGGCATCGACCGGGATACGGCGCGGACGTCCTTGCGAACGGCCGTCATCGGCCGTGGCTGAACCCCGGCCTCGGATTCGATCCCGGTTGCCACGACGGACACGCGGATCTTGCCTTCCATCGATTCGTCGTAGCACGAGCCGAAGATGATGTGCGCGTCGGTCTCGACTTCGTCACGAATGCGGTTGGCCGCTTCGTCAACTTCGAACAAAGTGATATCGGACCCGCCGGTGATGTTGATCAACACGCCATTGGCGCCGCGCATCGAGGTTTCCTCGAGCAACGGATTGGCGATCGCGGCTTCCGCGGCGTCGAGCGCACGGCGGTCGCCGGACGCTTCGCCGCTGCCCATCATCGCGCGACCCATCTCCTTCATCACCGTACGCACGTCGGCGAAGTCGAGATTGATCAAGCCGGGCATGATCATCAGATCGGTAACGCTACGAACGCCGCCGTAAAGCACATCGTCAGCCATCTTGAAAGCATCGGCGAACGTCGTCTTTTCATTGGCGACCCGGAACAAGTTCTGGTTCGGGATGACGATGAGCGTGTCCACGAAATCAGCCAATTCCTCGATGCCCGCTTCCGCCATGCGCATGCGGTGGGCCCCTTCAAAATGAAACGGCTTGGTGACGACGC